>DATDTU010000107.1:0-6620 GCA_035290705.1 Patescibacteria group bacterium | reverse complement strand
TATCCCTCATTATATACACGTCGCGGGCACAAGCGGGAAAGGTTCGGTGTGCCTTATGCTCGATGCTATTTGGCGTGCGGCGGGCAAAAAAGTGGGTACGTTAACCTCGCCCGGAATCGAGGGCCTGCTCGACCGGACCATGGTGAATGGCAAGCAGATATCCAAAAAAGAATTCGCCGAACTTACCGCTAAGCTTGCCCAGGCGCTTGAGGTGTACATGAACCGTTCGCGTTTTGATGTGCCTTCCCCGTTTGAGGTTTTAACCGCGCTCGCGCTGCTCTACTTTGCGCGCCACAAAGTTGAATGGGCGATTATTGAGGTAGGGCTCGGTGGGCGCTATGACTCTACGAACATTATACCGTATAAAGATGTAGCGGTGATTACCAACATCGGCCTTGACCACACCGAAATTCTCGGTAATACCAAAGAAAAAATTGCGTATGAAAAAGCAGGAATAGTTAAGAAAAATAATCTTGTTTTTACACAGGAACGTAACCAGAAAGTTTTGGCGGTTATTCAACGAGAGTGCCGGAAACAAAAAGTACTATTACACAACGTATCAGGCAGCACATATCAGGTAGCAGGTGGTGATTTGACCGGGACAGATTTTATTTTTCAAAACAAATCTTATCACCTCCCGGTTCTGGGCGCTCACCAAATTCAAAACGCTGTTCTCTGCATCGAGATTGCTCGATCGGTGGGGATTAAAGATGCGGTAATTCAAAAAGGTCTGAACAAATTGGTTTTACCGATCCGGATGGAGATCATCTCCAAAAAGCCGCTTATTATTCTCGACGGAGCGCATAATGAAGATAAGATGAGCAGCTCTATTTCTACTATCCAAACTCTCAAAAATAACAATAGAACAATTGAACAATTGAACAATACCCACTTGGTGGTTGGTTTCGCCGCCGACAAAGACATTACTGCCATGGTCAAACAATTGGCTGAGCTTAAGCCGAAAACTATTGCCTGCACCCGTTTTGTGAGCAACATTTTCCGGCGCACAGCTGACCCCCGGGAATTAGCTGAGCAGTTTAGAAAACTTCTACCTCGCACCAAAACGAAACTCTTCCTTAACCCACACGAAGCTCTGCGATGGAGCCAAGCTCAGGCCGGCAAACAGGACTGCGTTTTGGTTACCGGTTCTATATTTCTCAGCGGCGATTTACGCACCGATTTTCGGAAAATATAACATACGGTTGACAATTCCAAAAAAATCGAGTACCCTTAGGGGGTATATTTCGCTTTTCTATGAAAAAACTGGTTATTGTCGAGTCTCCCACCAAGGCCAAAACTATTACCAAATTTCTTGGCAAAGACTTTATTATCAAGTCTTCTTTTGGTCATCTGCGCGATTTGCCAAAATCTAAACTTGGCGTTGACGTGGAAAACGGATTTGAACCGAGTTACACTATTAGCCGCGATAAAGCGAAGGTGGTGAAAGAGCTTAAGGACGCGGCCAAAAAAGCGGACGAGGTGCTATTCGCGACTGATGAGGACCGAGAAGGCGAAGCTATTTCCTACCATCTGGCTGTTATTTTGGATATTGATCCGGAGAAGGCTAAACGTATCACGTTTCATGAAATTACTAAGTCTGCCATCCTCCACGCGGTAGAGAACCCTCGGGGTCTGGATTTGCGGTTGGTGGACGCTCAGCAAGCTCGCCGCGTGCTTGATCGGTTGGTGGGCTACAACCTCTCCCCGTTCCTCTGGCGTAAAATCGCCCGCGGACTTTCGGCTGGGCGAGTGCAATCGGTGGCGGTTCGACTTACCGTGGAGCGCGAACGTGAAATTCTAAGTTTTAAACCGGAAGAATACTGGTCCCTCGAAGGGAAATTTAAAACTTCGAGCAACAAATCTTCAATTGAGGAATTTTGGGCTAAACTCAACCTTGTAAAAGGGAAAAAAATAGACAAGCTTGATATAAAAAATAAGGAGCAGATAGACGGCATTTTGAAAGATTTGACGAGGGTCGATTATACCATTACAAGCGTCGAGGAGAAGCAAACCAAACGCAACCCTTCTCCCCCGTTTACCACTTCGAGCTTACAGCAGGAGGCCAACCATCAGCTGGGGTTTTCCGCGAAGCAGACAATGCGACTGGCGCAACAACTCTACGAAGGCGCGGAGCTTGGCAGTGAAGGGTCGGTTGGTCTTATCACCTACATGCGTACCGACGCGGTGAACCTGTCGGACAAGTTTTTAACCGAAGCCAAGCAGCTTATTGGCGAACAATTTGGCAATAAGTACGAACTCAGCGAGCCAAGAAAATTTAAAAATAAAAGCAAGGGAGCGCAAGAAGCGCACGAAGCCATTCGCCCCACTGAAGTCAGTCGCACGCCTGAGTCGGTTCAACCACATCTCGAACGCAACCAATTCCGGCTGTATGATCTTATCTGGCGCCGCGCGGTGGCCACGCAGATGGCGGCAGCGGAACTCAACGCGACGGCGATTGATATTTCTACCAATAATAAGTACGGTTTCCGCGCGACTGGTCAGGTGATTGTGTTTGATGGATTTTTGAAATTGTATCCAGACAAAGCCAAGGAAGAAATTTTGCCCAAAGTTACTGAAGGCGAGAAAGTGGTGTGTGAAGAATTGAAACCGGAACAACATTTTACCGAACCGCCCGCGCGGTACTCGGACGCGACGCTGGTGAAAGCGCTCGAAGAGTATGGTATTGGCCGCCCGTCTACCTACGCACCGACGATCGCGACCATCGAGGATCGCGGTTATGTGGAACGCGATGACAAGAAAAAATTAAAACCGAAAGAAATCGCTTTTTTGGTGAACGATTTGCTGGTAGAGCATTTTCCGCAAGTGGTAGATTTTCAATTCACCGCCCAGATGGAAGAGAACCTTGATGAAATCGCGCGGGGCGAGAAAGACTGGAAGCCAATCATTGCCACTTTCTATCACCCGTTCAAAGAAAATCTGGATCAAAAGGACGCGGAACTCAATAAAAAAGATTTAACCGAGGAAAAAACGGATGAGGTGTGTGAAAAATGCGGTAAATCGATGGTTATTAAGATGGGACGATTCGGAAAATTTTTGGCCTGCAGTGGATACCCGGAATGCAAAAGCACCAAGCCGTTCGCCAAAGAAGAACGCGAAGCGGCAGCGCAGGTGGAACTCTCGGACGAGAAGTGCGATAAGTGCGGCGCGCCGATGCAGATTAAGCGTGGGCGCTACGGACCATTCTTAGGCTGTTCCAAATACCCGGAATGCAAAAATATTAAAAGTATTGAGATTAAGGTGAATCTCAAGTGTCCGAAATGCAAAGAAGGAGATATTATCCAGAGACGCAGTAAGCGCGGTAAAATTTTCTATGGCTGTAACCGCTACCCCAACTGTGACTTTGCTCTCTGGGACCGACCAACCGGCGAATTTTGCCCTGAATCCAAAGATCCGTTAGTGTTTGGGGCCAAGGGAATGGTAAAATGCAGCAACAAAGAATGTGGCTTTAAAAAAGAAGCTCCGATTGCCACTGCGTAGTTTATAAAAAAATAAAAATCCTCACCAATTGGTGGGGTTTTTAATGTAGAGGTGCGCGATGCCATCGTTATAACCATACAAAACCCGGCTTGTCAAGAAACCATAAAATTTATATAATAACACCAGCGGGGGATAAACTTTTTTTGCTAATCTAGGCAATTATGACTCACCGGCCGGAGATTCCTGAGAAGATCTCCATTAACCACATCATTGAGAAGGTAAAAAGATACGCTCGCCCGACTGAGATTGATCTGGTTTATTTGGCGTATGAGGTGGCCGATCGCGCGCATCAGGGTCAATTGCGCAAATCCGGAGAACCGTATATCATGCACCCCTTGGCCACGGCCTATATCCTCGCTAGCATGAGAATTGACCCGGCGATTATCGCGGCGGCGCTGTTGCATGATGTGCCCGAGGACACGCAAGTTACGCTCGAAGAAATTGAAAAGGATTTTGGAAAAGATATTGCCGCGATGATACAGGGCATCACGAAACTGGGAAAACTCAAGTATCGCGGGGCGGAACGGTACATCGAAAATCTTCGCAAAATGTTCGTGGCCATGGCCGAAGACGTGCGCGTAATGATTATCAAATTTGCCGATCGCATTCACAATCTCCTTACCCTGGACGCGCTTGAAGAAAAAAAACGTTACCGCATTGCTCTTGAGAGTCTAGAAATCTACGCTCCGATTGCGAACCGGCTGGGCATGGGAGAATTCAAGGCGCTCCTTGAGATGCTGTCTTTCCCCTATGTTTTCCCCAAAGAATACCAGCGCGCCAAAGTTATTCAAGATAAAGTACTCTCCGACGAAGAACAGTTCATTGAACGAATTCTTTTGACCGTACGCAAGGAACTCAGCGATGCCGGTATTAAGTACCTGGATGTCCACGGTCGGAAAAAACAAATTTTTAGTTTCTATCAGAAGCTCCTGCAGAAGGATTGGGAGGCTGACAAAATTTATGACCTGGTCGCGCTGCGTATTATCGTGCCTGACGTGGGTGATTGTTACGCGACACTGGGGTTTATCCATAAGTTATGGAAACCACTCAAAGGACGCGTGAAAGATTATATCGCGCAACCAAAGCCAAATGGCTACCAGTCGCTCCACACGACGGTTTTTTGCGATGGCGGACGCATTGTGGAATTCCAAATTCGCACCCAAGAAATGCACTACGAAGCCGAGTTCGGCGTGGCGGCCCATTGGCACTATGATGAACGTGGGGTAAAAATTCCTGCTAAGGATATCCGCTGGGCCAAGGAACTCGCTGAACTGCAAAAAGACGCGTTGACTGACCTTTCGGATTTAGAACAATTGAAGGTGGACTTTTTTCAAAATCGCATTTTTGTTTTTACTCCTAAAGGGGACGTCATTGATTTGCCTGAAGATGCTACGCCGGTTGATTTTGCTTACCATATCCATAGTGAAATCGGCAACAAATGCAGCGGCGTGCGCATTAATGACCAAATTGCTGACCTCTCTACCCCCCTCAAGAGCGGGGATGTGGTGGAGGTTATTGTAGATAAAAACCGCAAAATCCCTAATGCTGATTGGTTAAAGAGCGTAAAAACTCATTTGGCTCGCTCACACATAAAAAATAATCTTAAGAGTCGCTCCCTTGATAGTTGGCTCAAGTACATTCTCCCCCAAAAGAAAAAATAATCCCCTAGTCGGGGATTATTTTTTTGATGATGAGCGCCAGTTCTTCTGGAGAATAGTAATCGATAAGAATGGAACCGCGGTTGCCTTTTTGCGTAATACGCACTTTGGTACCTAAGGCTGCACGCAACTTCTCTTCCAGATAGAGCACATTAGGGTCGCGCCGTCTCGTTCCGCCCGCTCCCCGCTTTTGCGCCTCTCGCTCGAGTTCGCGAACGGTCATTTTTTCTCCGAGCATTGATTGTAAAATTTCCAACTGCTGTTCTCTGTTTTCAATGCTCAGTAGCGCTCGCCCCTGTCCGGGACTAATTTGTTTATGCACCAGCGCTTTTTGCGCCGGCTCCGGAAGCTCGAGCAAACGAACCGCGTTCGCGACAGCGGGGCGACTTTTCCCCACTTTCTCCGCTACCTGCTGTTGCGTTAGACCAAATTCCTCAATAAGCCGTTTATACGCGAACGCCTCTTCAATCGGGTTCAGGTCTTCGCGTTGGATATTTTCTACCAACGCCACTTCGAGCTTCTCGCGGTCAGCCAGTTGTTTCACAATCACCGGAACTTCCGTGAGCCCAACTATTTGTGAAGCGCGCCAGCGGCGTTCTCCTGCCACAATCTGATAACCGCCGTCGCTTTTTTCTTCTACCAGAAGCGGCTGCAAAATCCCGTGCTGTCTAATGGACTCAGCAAGTTCCTGCAATTCCGCTTCGGCAAAATGCCGACGGGGTTGGTTGGCGGTCGGTTCTATTTCCGACAACGGCACCATCCAAATCCGCTGGTGCGATTTGTTTTCTTCTCCAGTTGCGTACACTGTTTTTTTGCGCGAGGTGGGGGCGATAAGGGCGCCGAGGCCTTTGCCTAGAGACATATATCAAAATTAAAAAGTAAGAATATTGAATGTTCAATGTATATGATTTGATCATTGAACATTCTTACTTGAACATTTATTATTCAAAATAATCCAAAACCTCCCGTGCCAACCGTTCATACGCCTTCGCGCCCTTCCCACTCGGTTCATAATGAAAAATGCTTTTACCAAAACTGGGCGCTTCGGCCAGGCGCACGGTGCGCGGGATGACGGAGCGAAAAATATTATTGGGGAAATATTTGTAGAGTTCTTGCATGACTTCTTCGGAGAGACGATTGCGGGAATCAAACATAGTAATGACAGCGCCAAGCACTTCGATGTTTGGTTTGATATTATCTCGAACGAGGTCGATGGTGCGCAGAAGTTGTCCAAGACCTTCAAGGGCGTAATATTCAGCTTGTACGGGAATAAGAATTTTGTCAGCCGCGACTAAACCATTTAACGTTAAAATACCAAGTGAGGGTGGGCAGTCGATAATAATGTAATCATAGGCGTGCTTTACTTCGCTCAGGAGATTCGCCAGCTTAAATTCCCTGCCTTCCACGTTGATGAGTTCGACATTAGCTCCAGCTAAATCTGGTGTGGCGGGCACGACTCGCAGA
>DATDTU010000106.1:0-5764 GCA_035290705.1 Patescibacteria group bacterium | reverse complement strand
CGTCGTCGCGTATTCCACATCATATCTCGTCACCGGCGACAATGCATCCTCGCCCGTAACTGTCACACGCACATTCGTCGCGCCATCACTCACCGCCGTCACCACCGGCACTGGCGGCGGCTCAGTATCCAGTACCAACACCGCTGGCACAGACAACGAAGAAGTATTATTCGCCTCATCCAAAGCACCGAAATAAAAATGATTCCGCCCGGCATTGAGTAAAGCCGCAAAACCCCAATCAGATGGCGCTGTCATCACTCCCTCTCCCTTTGGGAGAGGGACAGAGGGTGAGGGCTCAGGCGACACGTACACCAACACCTTCACCGTATCCGTCGAATGCGTACCAAAAATTGTGACTACACTTGTCGTTGTATACCAAACGTCGGCAAATAACGCGTCGAGTAAAGGCGCGGACGGTGGAGTGGAATCTGTGGGCAAAGTCGGTGGCTGGTTGTCCCCTCCTTGCGAAGGAGGGGAAGAAGGGGTGGTCTGACTAGGCGGCTGCGCCGCGCTTGCTCCTCCCCCACCCCCACCAAAAAACGTAGGGAACGGACTGGGGAGCACCAACGGAGTACTACTCACCACCGACTCAGGCAAAACTTCTGGAACCACTTCATCTGGGTTAGTAATTTTAATACCCAAAACTTCTTGCACTGGCGCGACTACCGGAGGAGGAACTTTCACAACCGGCTGAACCTTTGGAACTGGTTTTGGTTTAGGAGCAGGCTGAACTGGTTTACTTTGCGGGAACTGCATGGAAGGAGGCGCAGGTTGAACAGAAGCCACGGTTACAACTGCTTCCTTCTGCTCATTTTTCGCCGTCGAAAAGCCTAACTTAATTTTCACCACCCCCGCTATATCTGTTACTTTATTCGAGACCACATTAGCGGCATTTTTTATGGAGGTTTTGGCGGTTTGGTATCCTTGTTTTACTGTTGTCACGGTTGACAACACCGACGTTATCCCCGCCTTCTCCTTCGGCAAATCCGCAATGACTTCTTCCCCTTTTTTCACTTTCTCCACCTCCGCAAAAAACAATTCTATCACCCCTGCACCATTTGTGATTGCTTCGCGGGAGAGGCGGGAGAAATAATCATCTAAAATAGGCTGATACACCGGTTTATCAGAGAGGTCGTAATAATCTTCGTAGATTTTCATCTGTTTGTTCCACTGCCTTGTAACCTTAGCTAATCGAAACTTAGCCGAACCTCGATCAATCCCATAACCAAATTCACCATCATTATCTACTACATCCGGCAAGTTATACTTTCTTGTACCCCTGTCTGGTGCAGTTGGCAATGGATTTTTTGGAATCGTATCTTTACTAAAAAAATAATTATTTGAATAACCAGCCATCACGTCGAAATAATTATCTAGTGTCTGCCGATACGCTGGTTTTACTCCGTTTTTGTAGAGAACTTCTGCCTTAGTACCTGATATCGTTGTTCCATCCGAAATTCTTTTATAACGCTTATTGTATTCCTCATAAGGGCTACCGTAATCTCCTGTAAAAAGATGCAGTGGATGCGCATGCGTATCGTTGCGTGTATGATCTGGCACCGTAGAGTCTTCCAACAAATGCAAAATATGACCTAAGGTATAGTAGGCTTCCTTTTTATTATCATTTTTTGCGAGTTCGTAAATGGCCCTTTGCCAAGTTCTGTTACCACCAAACTGTTTGTATTGAGCTTGCCTCTCCGGCGACTGCGCCCAACTCTTCGAAGTTATTGGCGGATAATCGGAAAGAAGAAGTGTGTTCAATTTAAGCGCCAACTCTGGAGTTAGATTACCCATCTCTTCAGCCTTCCAACCTTCGTTATAAACTGGATCATAAAAATGGTTGATCCAACGTGGCCACAGATCTTCATCAATACTTCCTTGCACGATCCACTCCTTCTCTTCTGAAGTAAAAACTTTATCGGGGAAGTGTAAATTATAAAAATCAACTATTTCGTCCGTGAGCGCCGCATGAGTAGTATGCTCATCATAAGCAAAAATATAACTAGGAAAAAATCCCCATAGACACTCAGCAAGAAGTAACAAAACTAAGACCCTCCTATACCACATAATTTAAAGTAGAAAAAATTATATTCTAACGAGTTTCCATGTACCGTTAGGGTACAAAACGAAATCTAATAATACTGGTTTCTGTATTGCATAAGATTCACCGTCAAATGAGTACTCACCAGAATTTTTTAGGCCATCTCTAACAGGAGATAAAAAGCTCTCAATTTTATTTACCTCAGCAATCTCTATCAATTCCTTTTTCCACCCCTCCTGTTTCTCTCTAATAAAATACTTACTCGCTAACCCATAATCCCCTTTCTCCACAGCCGCAATAAACATTTTCAATGTCTCCTGTGGCGTCTTGCCACCATAGGTATCAGCCATAGCCGCCTGATGATCCAGCTCAGCCGCTCGTTTCCACTCCTCCGAAAACTCATTCAGCGTGCGTTGAAACCGCCAGCTTTTGTAACTCTGCCAACCATAGGGCGCCAACAACACCAACGAGAGCACCACCCCTACCCCACCTAAAATAATGATAAATTTCTTTGCAGGCTCCATAGAATAAAAAAATCCCAGCTGGGATTCAAATAACAATTAAAAAAATTTTCTTCATCGATGGTTTCATATCGCACCACTCGTTGTAATTCCAATCAAAGGGTCCCTTTCTAAAAATAATCCCGCACGAGCAGGATTATTTCCCCCTCCTTGAACAATAGTATATCACACAAAACCTCAACATTATCTGCCACCTGTGGATAACTTTTTTAAAACAATTGTGCGAGTGAGGGCGTATTCAATACGCCCCTACGTGTTTTTGTCGCGATTTTTTTATCTCAGACACTTGTTTCTTCTTTTGCAATCTTTTCTCCTTCGCCGCCCGCGTTGTCTTAGTCGCTTTACGAATTTTCTTTTTCTGCAATGCTTTGTGTACCAATTCTTGCAACCGTGCGATCGCGCGTTCTTTGTTTTGCGCTTGTGACCGTTCCTCTTGCGCGGACACCACAATCTCCCCGTCGTTATTCAAACGATTTCGGAGAACAAATTTCATTCGCTGTTTTTGTTCCCAAGAAAAAACTGCCGACCGGTCCACATTCCACCGCGCCGTCGCTTTCGTCTCCACCTTATTCACATTCTGCCCGCCCTTGCCACCGGAGCGCGCAAATTCAATGCGTATTTCATTTTCTGGTATAACCATACTAGTAAATTGTATTAGGGAAACTCAACAAAAACTTTATCTCCCGCCCGGCACTGCCTGGGATATGACTCCATTACCGGAAACCCACGCGCCACACATTCTCCAAAGCTATTGGTGCGCATTGTTTTCTGCCATGGAAAAATAAAACACCAATCATCTTCGCACCCCACGGTAACAAAAACGGCAAACGCAACGCCGAGAACGACAATACTGGCAACTAAGATACTGATAATTTTTATTTCTTTACTCATATCCTAAAACCCCTCTCTGTATCTCTCCCCTACTGAAGGGGAGAGAGTGCTGAGGTCAATTACTTTTCTCCCTCGCCTCCACCTCCATTGCGTTATCCGTATAACTAAACCCCGCTTTCATGTAGTGGAAAAAGTATCTCGTATAAAATCCCACCGTACTCGTGCGCCGGTACTGTTCCCAATGCACCAGTTCGTGGGCGCGCAACCGTTCGTGTACACCATTCTTCTCGCATACAAACATTCCCACCGGTGGCAAGGTAATACCCTTCCAATACATATCGCAAAACCATCGCGGCGCCGCAAAAAATGTCGGCTCACGTTTCTGGCCAATCGTTACATCATATCCATAGAACGCCAAACCAAAAAAAACAAGCACACCAGAGACAATCAAAAGTATCTTCCAAAATTTTTTCATATCTATAACCCGATTACCCCTATAGTATAAGATAAATTACCATTCTTGTCATTTTTGGCCCTTGCCTTGACAAACCAGCCCCTTTCTGCTACACTGAGCTGTTTTCGTAGTGAAAACATAGTTCTTAAACAATCTACGTAGCGTATCTTCTCCTGATTTTTCTTTTGGCTAAGGTTAGCAGAGAGAAACCAGGGGAAGATTGGCCCATTGTGGGCACACCTGCGGCCGGAGAGTACCACTCTCAAGGGAAAGGGGAACACCCATGAAGAGCACCAGCAGCCACCTCATCAACTTCACGCAGTTCCGCTTCGCTCGCGCCCGGATCAACGACGGAACGATCGATAAGATCGCGGCCAAGAAGGCCATCGCCCGCTGGCGCTGGGCCGTCGAGAACGGCCACAAGCGGCCGTTCCTCCACGACAAGAACAACCGGAAGATCTGCCCGGTCGTCGGGTCGATCATCATCCTGCTCCAGGAGAAGTTCAACCTGAAGGCGGCGCACATCAAGCCGGCCTCACCGCGCCAGGAGATCCGCTCCACGCGCAGCAGGGGCGGCATCCTGGGCCACGACAGGCTCCTGCAGGATCGTGAGCGCGCCGCTGCCGACGAGGAGCGCCGCCGGATCGCGGAAGAGCGCCGGCGCCGCGAGGAAGAGCAGTATCAGCGGAACAAGCCGCGCGCGCTCCAGATCGTCCGGCAGCTGTACGGCCACACGACCGTGTACCACCGCAAGGTCTTCGGGAACACCCACGTGCAGGTCCGTTTCCCCGACCGGACGGAGGTGTTCTACGTGCCCAAGTTCGGCGCGACGCAGCGCAAGGACGGCAAGATCACGGCATACAGCGAGGCTGAGCTGCGCGAGAAGAAGTACTCCTCTGGCAAGCTCAACGACTTCCCGACGATCCTCGAGATCCTCGCCGACCAGGAGGCCCGCGCGATGGCAACCAATTCCGTCCGGCTGATGAACGCCGCCTAGGCCAAGCGCCAGGCAGCCAGCAGTAGGTGCCGCAACTGGAACTACTCAGGAGCGTGCACTTGTGAAGCTAACCATTTGGCTTTGCAAGTGCTCCTGAGTAGAAAAAATATAAAAACATCCTAGCTAAACTGGGATGTTTTTTGTTTCCTCAATTTGTCGTGTAGTATCAAAATACCCTTGTGCTTTTTTGCTATTTTTGGTATCGTAGTGCTTAAGCAAGGTCGAATAGTTTTATTTTATAATCATTTTTAAAACACACCCTATGAACTACTATATTCAAGTTCTCAAAAAATACGCCACGTTCAGTGGTCGGGCACGCCGGAAAGAATACTGGATGTTTATTCTCGTTAACCTTATTGTCGGGGTTATCTTAAGCTTCGTAGACGGAGCCATGGGATCGGCGGAAGAGGGCAGCGGTCTATTATCTTCTATCTACAGCCTCGCTGTCTTTATCCCATCCCTCGCGGTGGCCGTACGCCGCATGCATGACGTCAACAAAAGCGGCTGGTTCATCATTGTTCCTATCTACAATCTCGTCTTAGCCTGTACCGCCGGAACGAAGGGTGATAACAGATTTGGCCCAGATCCGATAGCTGCTGAGGCAACTGCGGTAAAGGCAAGTTAACTAGGAAACAACCTAAAACAATAAAAGCGGCCATGGTGGTCGCTTTTTAGATATTTTTTTCTAATACAATTTCCCCTCCAACAGCTCACGAATCCGTTCCGACACGATCCGTAAATACTTCCGCATGGCCTCACGATGTCTTTGTTCTTCTCCATCCGTCTGCGGGGGCAGATCGTAGTAATAATTAATCACCTCTTTATTGATGATATTACGAATCTCAATTACTTCATCGAGGATCGCTTTTTGATTTTCGCGAGCGGTTTCGACGTCGAAGGGGGTGGTAGCCATAGTAAAA
>DATDTU010000105.1:0-4720 GCA_035290705.1 Patescibacteria group bacterium | reverse complement strand
TTTGGATCAAGTGAGGTAGTGGATGGCGCCACGACCCTCGGGTTTGGGGGGGGGGAAACGCGGCGAGAGCCAGCGACGCCATCCAGTAGCATTTAAACACAAGTAGGTCATTTTGGCAAGGGGAAGGTGTGGATAGTTGCTTTTTTTGGCTAAGCTTGGTAGAGTTAAGCAAGAAAACAAAAAATCAAATAAACAAGAAAACACATTGGCTGGCTACTTCTTTTATTGATTTTTTGATTTATTGTTTTTTGACTATGACCGACACTCAAACCATCAAAGACCGCATCGACATCGTCCAACTCATCGGCGAATACATTACCCTCAAAAAAGCCGGGGCGAACTGGAAAGCCAATTGTCCTTTCCATAATGAAAAAAGCCCTTCTTTCATGGTGCATCCCGAAAAGCAAATTTGGCATTGTTTTGGGTGTAGTAAGGGAGGAGATATTTTTACTTTCGTCCAAGAAATGGAAGGGTTGGAATTCGTGGAGGCGCTTAAGATGCTGGCCAAACGCGCCGGGGTGCAGATCGAAACCTACCAAAGCGAAGTGAACCAAAGTCAGCGCAACCGCCTGCTCGAAATCAATGCCAAAGCCGCGCAATTTTTTCACCATATCCTCACCGAGCAACCTGCGGCCAAACCCGCGCGCGACTATTTGGAAAATAGAAAATTGACCAAGCAAACGATTGACGACTGGCAGGTCGGTTACATTCCCGAGCAGTGGGACTTGCTCACACAATTTTTTTTAAAGAAAGGCTACGGCATTAACGACCTTATTGCTGGCGGTCTTACCATCAAGCGCGATAATGCCGATGAACAGAGCGGACGCGGATTCTACGATCGTTTTCGTGGCCGCATCATGTTTCCTATTTCCGATGTGCAGGGGAATGTGGTTGGTTTTACCGGACGCGTGCTGGTCGAGACCGAGCGTTCGGGAGGCAAATATGTCAATACTCCCCAAACAATTTTGTACGATAAATCCCGTATTTTGTACGGGTTGCATCGCGCCAAGATGGAGATGCGAGCGAAAGACCAAGTCGTGTTAGTCGAGGGTCAAATGGATGTTATCGCCTGCCACCAAGCTGGTATGACAAACGTCGTCGCGGCTTCGGGTACCGCCCTTACCCCCGAGCAGGTTAAACTGCTCAAACGCTACACCGCGAACATCGCCATAGCTTTTGACGCGGACGCGGCTGGAGAAAACGCGGGCAAGCGTGGCATTGACGTCGCGCTCGAGGAGGGGATGAGCATTAAAGTCATCCGTCTACCCAGTGGTTTCGCTAAGGACGCGGACGAATGTATCAAAAAAGACAAACAGGTTTGGTTTACGGCAGTCGCGGAAGCTAAAAATGTAATGGACTGGTACCTGGAAGTGCTCACCGAACGCCATGACCTTACTGATTCAAAGCAAAAGCAACAGGTAGCCGGTCTCCTACTCGAGCAAATTACTCGGATTCCCTACGCTATTGAACGCGATGATTGGATGAAAAAAGTAGCCGAGCGTCTGCGGATAGACGCCAGTATTCTTAAGGAAGAACTGGGAAAACAGAAGAAAACATTTGTCCGCGGAGCGAAACCAGCGGCCGCGCCTGTACAGAATAAGCCCTCTTTTTTAGATGGATCTGACCCCCTTGAGATCCTCCGGCAAGAGCTGTGGTCACTGCTCATCAAATTCCCCGAGCAGTACGCTCGGGTTCGCGAGGAGTTGCGCGCAGACTACTTTAGCGGCCTTTTGTCCTCACGTCTTTACGAAAACGCGGAAAACATCTATACTAGAGTAGGGAAATTGGAGGTCGAGGAGCTCCGGCAGATATTTGAGCAAGAGCAGGGAGAGAACGCCGTCGATGTGCTGAGTCTGCGCCCCTATAAAGATTTTGTTGAACTGGACGCGCCTCGGGCGGCCCAAGAGATTGAACAGGTGCTTGCGCGTTTGAAAACAACCTGGAAGAAAAAACGCGGCAAAGAAATTGAGCTGGCCATCGCCGAAGCCGAACGCGCCGGGGATAGAGTCCTGGCTGAAAAGCTCACGCGAGAATTACAAACGTTATAATTCAAACTTTATTCATAACGTAGGACAACATGGTCGCTAAGCCGTCTCGTTCGCGCGCTCGCGCGAGCCAGAAAACTAAAAGTTTTGCCCAAACCAAAAAACGGGCAGCCAAAAAAACAACCCAGAAGGTTGTTCACAAAAAAATAACCAAAGCCAAGCTTGCTAAAACCGGAAAAAGAAAAAATCACGTCTTTCCAAAACGAACGCGTAAACAATTTAAAAAATCTTCCAAACCCTTTTTTAAACAGCGACCCCCGACCGTGCTGGAGGAGCCAGCGGTAGAACCGACGGCCGAACAGTTGTGGGAGCTCATTAGAAAAGGACGCAATCGAGGTTTTATAACCGAAACTGAATTATTACATGTCATCCCTCGTCCGGAGCAACATCTGGATCTCTATGAGGGCTTTTTAGAATTACTCGAAAAGAATGGTGTTTCCACCGTCGAGAGTATCAACAATTTATTGGGGGGGAAGAGCGAGCGCGCTGAGGTCCTCAAAGAGTTCCAAGGGGCGCAGCCAGACATGGACATGCCATTCGATCTTGGTCAAATCTCTTCCGATTCCATCCAAATGTATTTGCGTGAAATTGGTAAAATTCCTCTCCTTACTGGTGAAGAAGAGGTAAGCCTAGCCAAGCGCAAAGAACGTGGCGACAAAGCGGCCGAACGCAAACTCATCGAAGCTAACTTGCGTCTCGTAGTCTCCATCGCAAAGAAATTTGTCGGTAAAAGTTTGTCACTTCTCGACCTCATCCAAGAAGGCAATATTGGCCTCTTCCGCGCCGTCAAAAAATTCGATTACC
The DNA here is from genome assembly GCA_035290705.1 of Patescibacteria group bacterium. Lineage (GTDB taxonomy): Bacteria > Patescibacteriota > Patescibacteriia > Magasanikbacterales > GWA2-37-8 > DATDTU01. Next base: position 1,871 of record DATDTU010000105.1, on the reverse strand, counting down.
GCAAAGGCTATAAATTTTCTACCTACGCTACTTGGTGGATTCGCCAGGCCATCACCCGCGCGCTCGCCGACCAGTCGCGCACCATCCGCATCCCCGTGCATATGGTGGAAACCATCAACCGCTTCCAGCAGGTCCAGCGCCGCCTCCAGCAAGACCTTGGCCGCGACCCGACGCCGGAGGAACTCGCCGCGGAAATGGGCGAAGAGGTAGAAAAAATTCACCACATCATCAAGATTTCCCAGGACACTATGTCGCTTGAAGTCTCGATTGGCGACGACGACGAGGATACGCAGCTGAGCGACTTCATCGAAGACGTCAAAAACGTCTCGCCCGATCGCGCCGCCGGCCTCCAAATTTTGCGCGACTACGTGGTCCAAGCCATCAAAGACCTCGCCCCGCGCGAACAAAAAATTCTCGAAATGCGCTTCGGCCTTACCGACGGCGTCACCCACACCCTCGAAGAAGTCGGCCAAGAATTCGGCGTCACCCGCGAACGTATTCGACAGATTGAGGCGAAGGCGCTGGAGAAGATTCAGCAGACGGATATTGTGACGAAGTTGAGGGACTACTAGTGAATGATAGACGATAGATGGAAAACGATAGAAAAAAATAAAACAGTGTCTTCTTCGTTCACTCTCTCCCCTACAGTAGGGGAGAGATACAGAGAGGGGTTTCGTCGACATTATCTTTATTTTCTTTTACTATGCCAAAACAAAAACTTTTTCTCTTATTATTGAGTAGTGCCCTCGTAGGTTTTTTATTGGCGAATTTTGTTATTCCGTTGAAACAACTATCACGAAATACATCGCTATCAAAGAAAAAAGTACAATTAGCTGCCAGCCAAGAAACTGTCCCCAATGACGTACAAAACAATACTGAGGATATACTGGTGGCGGTATATCGTAACAGAAAATATGGTTTCCAAATAAAATATCCAATTGAAACGGTTGCTTCCGAATATCCTGCGCACGCATTAGTTGGTCATGTGGTAAGCATCGGTGAAAGGTTAGAAAATGGCAATGTAAATTATGGCAAAGGATCATTATTGTCTGTGTATGCGATCAGAAAAATGTCAGCTGACGAATTTATTGCGCAGGAAATAAAATCAGAAGCAGTGTGTAAAGAGAAGGCGTTAGCGAGAGATTCATATGGCTATTGTCTCCATGCTATTCACCATCCGTTATTAGTTGATGCGAATCCCTCAACCAGTACGTTTGTAGGTTTACCATCGGTAATCGGTAATTATCTTGGTGAGGGACGTGAAGAGGGCTACCTCGCACTACCAACAAAGGGGCTTATCATATACTATCGTGGTCCGTTCTTTCTTCAAGATTTTGAACCACTGTTTAGTTTTATTGATGAAGACAGAAAAGTAATCAACGAGCGATTTAGATTTGCTTTTAATTGTCCAGCATTTTGGACATGCGAGTTCAGTCGTTATTTTGAACACGATGAGGAATATGAATACACAATCGAGCAACCCGGGTTCAAAAGATTTATTTTTGCCATAGCTCCGTTATCAACCGGTTCGACTGAGAATTTGTATAGTGAAAAACAAGAACAATTCAAAAAAGAAGAAGCGGAATTTCAAGAAAATGTAAAAAGATTTAAATGGTGTGAGGTAAATGGCGATCGGGAGGATCCTTGTCGGAACGAGTTTTACATGGGGGTCGGACCCCTGCCGCCCGCGCGGATCACCAAGACCACATTTTTAGGTTATGAAGCAGTCGAGTCGAATTGGTTAGACGGAATGAATCGAATAATATATGTTCCTGAAAAAGGAATAGTATTGCAGGTGCAAGTTGTTGAAGGAGACGCGAAAGTCACCGCCAACGTTATAAACATGTTATTTAGTAAGGCAAAATTCTTTG
>DATDTU010000104.1:0-6727 GCA_035290705.1 Patescibacteria group bacterium | reverse complement strand
GACATTTTTGTGAGCAAGCAGAGAGATAAGCGAGGTAAGTTTCGTGTCTTCTTTGCGGACCAAAACTACCATGTCACCACGAAAATCAGCTAGTTTCTCATCAAGATAGTCTTTAGTGACCATTGTTTCTTCTATTTTGGTTAAACGTTGTTCAATTCCTTCAAATTTTCCGTCAATTCCTTCAAATTTACCCTGCACATAGTGAGCAAAATCACTGATGGCCTCGAGGACATCTTGGATCGTTGGGTTATCTTTTTTGTGGACCATAAATCGCATAGTGTTAATAGTATAAAACGACGCGGACGAAGCGTCAAGGGTGAGTATAGCAATAGTCAGATAAAGTTTTCATAAAGTTTAATGGTGGTAGTAATACGCTCATAAAAAAGCTCTTGTTAAACCAAAGTAGAAATGTCACCTTATAAAAAAGCTCTTTGACCGGTTGGCCTCTTTCCGTTATAATGCTCGCACTTGTATGGTTGATTTTCAAAAAGAATTGAACGCCGAGCAGCACGCCGTCGTGCAAAAAGGCGACGGGCCGTGTTTGGTGTTGGCCGGCGCCGGCAGTGGCAAGACGCGCACTATCACGTATCGTGTGGCCCACCTCTTGGAGCAAGGCATCAAGCCCGAAAATATTTTACTGGTTACTTTCACGAATAAAGCCGCCGATGAAATGCGTCGCCGTGTGCAACATTTGACCGGCATGCCCTCGGTGCTTCCGTGGTCGGGGACGTTTCATCACGTGGCCTATCGAATTTTACGGATTTACGCGCCACTCCTCGGTTACGGCAACAATTTTACAGTGCTTGACAGTGATGACAGTGAATCGATTATAAAATTGTGCATTAAGGAAACCAAGCCGGAATCGGCTGGCAGCGGCCAGGCGGCCGGCAAAAAATTTCCGTCAGCGCGTGTGGTGGCCAACATTTTAAGTTACACTCGCAATGCGGAATTGCCAATCGATAACGTCGTTGACACGCGCTGGTACCAGTGGACGCCGTACATTGAAGATTTCAAACAAATTGCCGCGAGCTACGCCAAGCGAAAAAAAGAAGCGAATGCCATGGACTTCGATGACCTGCTCGTTAATTTGTTGCAGTTGCTGAACGCGCCGCAAGTGCACCAAAAATATGCCGGCCAATTTAAGTATGTGTTGGTCGATGAATATCAGGACACGAATAAAATTCAAGCCTCGATCGTGCGGCAATTTTCTTCGCTGCATAATAATGTGATAGTCGTTGGCGACGACGCGCAAAGTATTTATTCGTTCCGCGCCGCTGACATTCAAAATATTTTACAATTCCCCAACGAATTTCCCGGCACAAAAATTTTCAAACTCGAAAGCAACTACCGTTCGACCGAAGAAATTCTCGAAGTCGCTAACAGCGTTATCTCGCACAACCAATCGCAGTATAAAAAAACGCTCAAAGCAATCGGCCATCGCGGACCGAAGCCGTTTTTATACCCGCAGCTCGACCAGCAGTCGGAAGGAAATTTCGTCGCCTCGAAAATTGAAGCCTTGATCGAGAAGGGGACACCGCCCAAAGAGATCGCCGTTTTGTTCCGTGCTTCGCATCATTCCCAGATGCTCGAAGTCGAGCTAGTGCGCCGCGGCATTCCCTATGATTATCGCGGCGGCGTGCGCTTTTTTGAACGTGCTCATATTAAGGACGTATTGTCGTATTTGCGTTTGATGAATAACATAGCCGACACGGCCGCCTGGTTGCGCGTCTTGATGCACGAAGAGGGAATTGGTCCGGGTGCCGCGCAGAAATTAATCGCGGTCATTCGCGAAGCGAAAAACATCGAAGAAATTTCCGGCCTGGGGGCGGCGGTGCTCGGCGCCAAGGCGCAAATGGGCTGGAATAATTTTATGAAAATTTGGGAAGCGATGCTTTCGAGCGTGGTCCGCTCACCGACCGGGCTCATCGATGCGCTTGCCCAGTCTGCTTACCGCGATTATTTGGACACGGAATTTATCGATAGCCGTGAACGATTGAACGATATTAACCAACTGGCGCTGTTTGCGGAGCGATACGATAAGCTCGATGATTTTTTGGCCGAAGCGACGCTCGAAGAATCATTCCGCGCGCTCGGTGAAAATGGCAAAGAAGATACGCGCGAGAAAATTGTGCTCACGACCATTCATCAGGCCAAGGGGCTCGAGTGGGCTGCCGTGTTTGTTTTGAATTTATCGAGTGGCGCTTTCCCTAGCGAGCGCGCTTTGAAAGAAGAAAATGGTTTGGAAGAAGAACGCCGTTTGCTCTATGTGGCGATTACGCGCGCCAAGAAAGAATTGTATTTTACCTTTCCCATGACGGGCGGCTCATTTGGTGATTTTCTCTCCGGTCCGAGCATGTTTCTCGACGAAATTGATTATGATTTAATCGACGACCACTCACTGTTGGTCAACCCGACTGTGCTCAACGACCCGAAAGAAGATATCTCATATATAGATGAAGATGTGAAACCGCGGAAGAAACCAAAACCGGGTAGTTTTCTTATTGATGTGGATGACCTCTAAAAACAAAACAACCTTCTTTAAGAAGATTGTTTTGGGTGGTGGACGGTGGGGGAATTGAACCCCAAAGCTAAGGTGGTAAGCCGTAGCTGCGGCACCAGCCGCGCACCGCCCTGCCGACCACCGTGGCAACAGTACAATAACCGAAGTAAATTTTTCATAAAGTATTAATCAAAAGAGCTCCCTTGCGGGAGCTCTGGAATTCAGTGCGGCTTTTGACTGCAGCTAAGACTTACCACCTAAGAAAAGGATACTACGGATTATAATTTGCGTCAAGAATAGACTTTATAAAAATTTTACATTGATAAGTAATCTTTAACACTGAAAATTTGTTGGATGGGCCGCGGTGTTCCGCGACCCATCCCAGCCTAGTGCCTCCCATACGCCCATGTTCCGGGCACGAACTCTTTGTAGAGTTCGGAGGGAAGGTGAGCCTTTCGGCAGTCATTCATGGCACGCGCCAGATCTTCTTCATCCTTCGCCTGCCAGAGCTTGCTGAATAGCGCCTGGTGTTCCAGGGGGACATCTGCCAAAAGTTCGAGCTGCCCATCGTCGAAAGGTCTCGACGAAAAATGCTGTAGCAGATCAAATACGCCTACGAAACCGATAACTACCAAACTCGAAATTGCTTCGAAAACTTTCAACTTATATTTTTTCTCCGTGGGCACGGTCTCCTCCTGCGTAGCCATCGCTTACAACTATAGCTCCACGTCAAAGGAGCGTCAATATAAACTTAAAAACAAAAAACACCTCGGATAGAGATGTTGTTTGTACTTCGGGAGTCCCAAAAGAGGACTCCCATATGTTTCTTTACGACACCGTGAAGAGGTTGAAGGTGAATGTCGCCTTCCCCGCTTCTTTCCTGGTGTAGCGGCCGCTCTTGAGCCTGGGCAGGCGCGAAACGCCGATCACGAGGACGCGATCTACGCTTGCGAGTGAGACCGCCGGGTACCTGGCCGGAATTTCCAGCCCAAGGTTGAACCGTTCCACGATCACCTTGAGGAGTTTCTTATACGACTGCTCCGCGAACACGATGACGCCCAGCCTCACCCAGTCCTTCAAATCCTTGACCGACAACTGCTTCTTGTCGATCTGGCAGTTCCGTAGAAACATGTGCCAGTCGATATTGAAACCAAGATAGGTCTTGCTCATCTTTCCTCCCGGGAATTAAAGATCGAACAGGCCGGAGACATCTTCATACAGATGCCGCATCGTTGAATTCCGGTAAGGGAAAAAATTGAGTGGAGAAACTTCCGGAACCACCACCCCTTCCCAACCGGTTTGAAGCACCATCACGGCGAACGATTCGAGCGGTGCGACACCATCACCGGGAAACAAGTTGCGTCCCCGGCTGTGGCCGCGTTTCGGATCGAAGTCGTTGCAGTGAATCTCCTCTACCAGATGATGAAACTCCTGCCAGCCCTCCCAAAGCGCGGCTTCGAGCTCGCCCCGGTCGGTGGGAAGATCACCCACACCTACACAATCAAAGTGCCATTCCAGGTAATGCTGGGTGTCAAACACCAATCGCGGTTGATACTCGCGGGCAATTCTTTTGAACTGGTCCAAAGAAAGCGCGCGCTTTCCTTCTCCGTTCATGACGGAGCAGGTTTGGAGAAGCGCCAATGGCCGATCCAGCGTTTCTTGCCAGCGATCGGCGTAGACAACGATCGGCTCAATTTGGTTCTTGGGCAAGATGTCGCTGAGCGAGTAACCCTTTGGCTCAAGCATACCCAGCCAGTTTGCCACAACGTTGTACCAGTGCGTCCGATTCTCGGCGAGGCTCCAGCTTTGGTGCCAACGCAGACCGAGACCATACTTGTTCGCGAGCTCGCGAATTTGGTTGGCTTGTCCGCGATTGTGGCTGCTCACGACCATCTCCGCTCCATCAAAGCCGGCGTTCTTAATCTTCCGCAAAGCGCGGTCCGCCGGCGTTCCCGCCAACGAGATGGTCGGCAGGAAAATTTGAATAGCCATGCGTTCCTCACTTCTTGGTTGGGAATCCGCTGTATTTCTTGTACAAGTACACGTTAGCCACCATTAGCGCATTTCCAATGAAGATCCAGTATTTTCCTTTCTCGAAAAAGTTAGAGTCACCTTCGCCGGGAAAAGCCCAAAGCATGTTGGCGAAGAAGAAGACTAGCATGATGCTGGTCGCGCCGTTTATAAATATATGAATCACGGTGCCTCCGTCCTTTCGGTTAGGTCCGTTAAATTTTCAAAGAACGGACTATCATACATTGGTCGGGCCATTTTGTCAATGATATGTAAAGTAACTATTCAGTTCCCTCCAATACAAACTTCTGATTCACCGGCGTCAGCAATTCTCCCAGCCGCTCATATCGAGCGTGGCCTTATGTACCGCTGAGTGTGAACACACACCACTCCGTGAAGGTGAACAACGCTTCCGCGATCTCATCTGGCGTGTACTCGTGCCGCCCTTCCAGGCGCGGCAGGCCACTGACACCCATGACGATGATCCTGTCTACGTTCACGAGGGAGACCGCCGGCGCCTTGTGAGGGATTTGGCCCTCGATGCCATACTTTCCCGTCATCACCTGGATTGTTGCCAGGTGAGACGGGTTGAAGCAGTACACGAGGCGGCCACTCTTGCGTTCTTCGTCGACGATGCTAACTGCCATCTCTGGGTCGATCTTCTTCTTGATGATGACACAGTTGTCAGGAAACATCGACGGCGCGATCCCGAAGCCGAAGTAGGTCTTCATTGTTTGTCCCTCCGCCAGGAGAAATCCCGGTAATTGTGCAAGGCCGGATGCCTGATGCAATTACGTAGTTTTTCACCCTTTCAACGTATCATCACAACGAACAATTATATCACAAAAACAGCCTTTTGTCAAGGTATAAGCGCACAAAACGCCTTATATTAGCCATTTGGAGAAAAACTCGAAAGTCTGCATAGCCTGTTTGCCAATGTATTATTGACATAAAAGCAGCTTTCCTAGCGATGAGAAGTGAATTTTTTTTACTTCCGAGCGATTAAAGATCTAATTTGTTGTTTTTTTTCTGGGTACGGACTAACAATAATATATGTATCTTTGTCTGGAGAATTATTTGTATCAGCGAGTTCTTTAAACTTATATTCATCACCAATATAGTACACTCCATAAAAATTATCTATTGGCGGCCTAATTTTTCTCGCCAAATTATATTCAAAATCCTTTTTGTAATTAATATATTTATCTTCATCCTCAAAATATATACCATCTTCTTGAGATTCCGAAATATAAATTAAATCTAAGTCGCTATTTAGAGAAAAATTTTTACGGGCAAAACTGCCATGGATAATGACGGCCACAATCCCTTTATATTTCTCACCATACTGAGTCTTTTTCTTCAAAATTATTGAGTTAATTTCTGTTACAATGTCTTTGATGATTTTTTCTTTTGGTTCTATTGAATAGTCCTCTTCTTCTTTGGGAATTACTGTTCTAAAATACTCTGCTATTACCGCTGGTTTATGCGCCGCGCCTTCATTAATGATTTCTAAAAGCCTCAAGCCAGCTTTGCGATAATTCGTGCTATAGATTTGCTTCACGGCAGGAAGTGTATATTTAAAAAATTCCTGTTTACCATATTCACCACAGATTTCTGAAAATACATTGCTGATTATTTTATCTAAATCAGCCTCATTCGTGACTTGAAAATCGTAAAACATTTCCTCTGTTTCATCTTCCACAATCGATTTTTGAGGCAGCATCTCTGATTCTGGTTTTCCCCGGTATTTCTCAATCATAACAAGTCAAAATTATTGGCTTTTATTTTTATTCACTATTTCAACAATGCGAATCGGCAGTCTCTGCTGGAGTTTTCTCTTCCAAAACCAATAAGCAGGATCACCCCATCGCATTTCATCAGCCTGTGCCTCTTCCCACGCCTGCTCATCTATTTTTTGTATTTGATCGATTGGCAATTCTTCGAGTGGTAGTAATAAAGTCATGCCGTCTTTATGAAAAATTAGTTCTCGTAACCTAAAAGCGGCTGTAAGTATATCTTGGGCTGATGCGCTCGTCAGTCCATCTTCCGGATGGGTATGAAAGCTTACTATTCCTTCTTTTCCCATTCTTCTTTCTTCTTCATAAGATTCACCGACAACAGCGTGTTCCTCCCATCTCGACTCTTCCAGTAATTCGATTCTGCCGTTTTTAATTCTGCCCCCGACTTCTCTTTTGGGGTTTGATTTTCTCAATTTTT
>DATDTU010000103.1:0-7504 GCA_035290705.1 Patescibacteria group bacterium | reverse complement strand
CGCTCGGTCTCCCTGCATGAGCGCTTGTTCCATCTTCTGTGGAACCTCTCGAAGTGCGGCCACCATCCGCTCGCCAGTGGCAACGGTGATGCGCTTGAGCCGACCAAATTGCAAAGCATACATAAGGAGCACTGCCACCATGTTCGTGTAGGCTTTTGTTGAAGCGACAGCCAACTCTGGTCCAGCGTGAATGTACGTTCCTCCGTCCGTCTCCCGCGCGATAGTTGAACCAACCACGTTCACAATCCCACGCACAAACGCGCCTTTTCGTTTCGCTTCCCGAAGTGCCGCTAAAGTGTCTGCCGTCTCACCCGATTGTGAAACTCCAAATACCAACGTATGTTTGTCAATAATAGGGTCGCGATAACGAAACTCACTCGCCACGTCCACTTCCGTCGGAATTCCCGCCAAGCGTTCGAACGCGTACTTCCCCACCATGGCCGCGTACGAAGCGGTGCCACAAGCAATAAGAATAACGCGCTTCACTTCGTGCATTTGTTCTTCAGTCATGTTTAATCCTCCAAGCATGGCCGTACCTTCCGCCTCCACGAGCCGGCCGCGCAAAGCGTCTTTTATCACCGTCGGTTGATCAATTATTTCCTTGAGCATGAAATGGCTATAACCGCCCTTCTGCGCGTGATCTTCATTCCAATCAATATGTTCCGTGTGTTTATCAATCTTCTCATCCTGCAAATTAAAAATCTGCAAACCCTTATCGGTCAGTTCCACGATTTCCCCATCATCAAGAAATATTACCTGCTGGGTATAGGCAAGCATGGGCGAAGTGTCCGAAGCAATATAATATTCATTTTCTCCCACTCCAACGACCAGCGGACTCCCGAGCCGTGCCGCTACCAACTTGCGCGGTTCTTTTTTATGAAGAACAACAATCCCATAGGTACCACGCACATGCGTGAGCGCTTGTTCAACGGCCAACCGCAAGTCCCCGCTTGGGCGGGGTAGGGGTGGGTTCGTCGATTCGCCAACGTTGGCCAACCCACCCCTGTCCTGCGGGACATCCCCGCCCAAGCGGGGACTACGATCCTCCCTCTCCAAGAGCAACTTGTTATAATGCACCTCAATCAAATGCGCCAAAATCTCCGTATCCGTTTCCGATTTCAGCGTATGACCTTTGAGAAACTTTTCTTTAAGCTCGCGATAATTCTCAATAATACCGTTATGCGCCACAATAATTTCGCCCTTGCAGTCGGTATGCGGATGCGCGTTCTCTTCGGTCACGCCGCCATGAGTTGCCCAGCGGGTATGCGCGATTCCCACCGTTCCGTTCACTGTTTCACCTTTCACTCGCTCGGCCAAGTTATCAATTTTCCCCACCGCCCGCACCCGCTTAATGCTATCCTTATCAACCACCGCTATCCCCGCGGAGTCATAGCCGCGGTACTCAAGCCGGCGCAAACCCTTAATGAGAATAGGCAACGCTTCTTTGGTTCCAATGTATCCAACGATTCCACACATAATGAAGTTATTAGTTTATTAGTTGACTGGTTTATTAGTTGATTGGCTTATTGGTAACGAATAAACCAGTAAACCATTAAACTAAATTTTTTACTTAGTGAGGCAGCGGCGGTCACTGGCAAAAATATCTCGCCTAGCAACCGCCGCCATCCTCGAACGGCGAACTTCAATCGTTGGGGCAACCCTCCTCGCTCATGTGATCCATGTCCAGCCGATTCACCGGGTCCGGTTCGGACTCGCGGGACCGGTTGGGCAGGCCTTCGTCCGGTGCCGACGACTGACCGGGCACTGACGGATTCTCGAACAGCTGGTTCGCCATGGCTTGCCTCCTGGTAAATTGCGCCCTTAATTGCGCACCACCCGTCCCCCATAGGGGGACAAATGATGCGACCACTTAAAAGATGCTGCTCAGTATCCCTTAAGCGGTGTTACTAACTACCTTGACAAAAGCTCAACACTATGGCATGATGTATTGCTGTGGGCAAAAATCCCCAGCGAAAGGAGCGCCCATGGAGGCAACGGTTCCAGAATTCGTACTCGCTTTCACCTTCTGGACGGCCATCGGCGTAGTGGTGATGGCCCATCTGCTGTTTCTGCGACAACTGTCGCGAGAAGCGCAATACGTCCTGGCGATCTCTCTGATCCTCCTCCCCTTCGTACTCCTGATGAGCTGTGGCATTCTGATTCTTTATCTCCTGCCGCAGATCATCACCAGGATGTTCCTGGGGGTCTAGACTAACCCGTCCGGCAACTTGGCGCTTCGGCGCCGATCTGCACGTGGCGGCCCGTTCTACGGGCTGCCTCAGCGATCCTTGCCTGACGGGTTCGCTGTTTTTAAAGAACCGTTTTCCTTTTCCTGCTGTCTGCTTCCGCCAGTTCCTCCGGCGTATTTACGCCAAACCATTCCTCGGAATTTTTTAACGTAATCACTTGATACGGCAACCCTCTATCCCTCGCCATCGCGAGCGCCGTTGGCAACCCATATTCCCCGAGCTTCCGGAGTGGCGGCATGCTTGGGAACATTTCCTCAAACCATTTTCTATTCAACATAAACGTCCCCGTACTTATCTCTTTTATTTTTTTCTGCTCTTCCGTTAAATACTCTTTCTCAATTATCTCAATTTTTCCGTCTTGGTGCCGTACAATTCTCCCCAGCTGCTCGGGATTTTCCACCTCAGCGCTCAATAGGGTCAGAACCGCTTTGTTTGTTAGATGTTCTTGAATGAACCATTGTAGTGTTCCCGGTGTATAAAAAGCGCTATCATCTCCTCCCATCACCAACACCTCTTCAATCTTCGTAGGAAATATTTTCATCCCCGTAAATGCCGCGTGTGCTGTTCCCTTCTGTTCGGTTTGCAGAGCGCAACGTACTCGACTGCCAAAATAGTCACGAACTTTCTCTTGTTGAAAGCCTACCACCAAACAAATCTGCTCTGGGGTAAATCCAATTTTTTCCAAAGTAGTCACGATATAACTCACTATTGGATTGCCACCAATGGGAAGCATCACCTTTGGTTTATCGGTAGCATTGAGCCTGGTGCCCTTACCGGCTGCCAAAATCACTGCTCCCACGTTATCCCATGTGCTCTTTAACATACTCTTGAATCTCAGTTAGGGAATTAAAGTAAGGCAGCCCGCCCGCTCGATATTCATCTTCAGAAATTGAATCCGATTTCCTGAGGGCCACCTGCATTTGTGGAAACACGTCCTTCAAGGCTTTTACCTCGTTCACTTTGTCATTAAATAACCATACGGTATCGGGCTTGGTTCGATTAAACAACTCTTGTAAAACTTTTTCTTTGGTATCATCGACATAAAACACCCTATCAAAATAATGATATAGTTTCGTTCCCCGTACTTTTAATTCTTGCATCGCCTGGTTTCCGAGACTCAAAAGAATCAGCGGGTCTCCATAGCTCTTCAAAAATGTTAAAAAAGCGACTGCGTCTGAGAAAAGAAACCGTTTGATCTTTTCTCCCGTAGTACTTTGTAAAGCGCGTAAAACAACCTCTTTGCTAAACCCGCGCAACGCGAGCATCTCGGCGTGGCGCTCATTCGAATAGGTAAACAACGCGCTGTGGTTACGCGCCTCCCGATAGGTCTGCCAATATATTTCTTCCGGTACGCCCACCTGTTTCACCGCCTCAAGCCGCGCTTGTTTAAAAGCGTGAGTATCAAATAGAGTATCGTCAAAATCAACAATGAACATAACCGTTATAACGTTAGCCACAAATTATCAAAAATAATTCGCTGAACTTGATACACCCCTTCGTTTTCAATCACGACCCCCACCAATTCCCTCTTCGCGTTCAAAGAGATGTACGCTGTCTTTCCCGGGTAGATGATAATGTACGTGGGCGTCTCATTTTTCACCTTAAGCCATTTCCGTTCATCGAGTCCTCGCAGTTCTCCCCCTTCTCCAATCGCAATCACCTTCACCGTAATTCCTTTCGCCACCCGCACATCGCTAAACGTCTCAAAACCGCTGTACAGATACTCGCGGATGCCAGCCGTGGAATAAATCCTATACAAAAGGTCTCCTCTCTCTTCGCAGACCTTCAGAACATCTTCTAAAATTTTAGAAATCTCGCTGTGGTCGTAGTACCGAGCCACCGGCTGTTCGCCGCCCTTATGATGCAAGGATTTTAATTCCGGAATAATATCATGTAATTTTTTCTCTACTTCCCGCAGTTCCTTGGTTTGAGTTTCCGCGAGCGCCCCCAGTTTCTCTGGATCCTCGGCTACAAAGTACTGCTTGCTCTCTTTTTCATAGAAACCTACGAGTCCCTGCTCCTGCAGCCATTTAAGAGCCTCATACACCACCCCCCGGTTTAACCCGCTCATTTCCGCTAATTTACGCACCGAGGAAGGGCCTAAACGCAGTAAAGCCACATATACTGTGGCCTCCTTGTCAGAAAATCCTAATTTTTTAAGAAAACTAATATCCATAAAAGTGCTTACCTAAGCATATACTATAATAAAAAAGCTGTCAATTTTTTTCTGACAGCATCTGTGGATAAGTACATATGTATGTATCTTCCGCATAATCAACTTTGTTGTCATTCCCGCGCCATTCGGCCTCGAGCTCATGGCCGAGAGGCAGGCGGGAATCCAGACAATTGGCCACCTGGATCCCCGTTTTCACGGGGATGACAGTTGGGATAACGTAGTATGGGTGAAATACATATGTGTCGATAAGTATAGGATAGTTGTAATTTTGTGTAAAAAAAGTATAATTAAGGTGTATTTATTCTTTTTTCTGTATATGTTACAAACTGCAATAACCGCTGCCAAACAAGCCGGGGATATAATCGAAAAATATTTTTCTTTGGAACCAACTATGGAGTTTAAGGATGCAGGCCAAAGGGATATAGTGACCATAGCAGACAAGGAAGCGGAAAAAGCGATTAGGGAAGTTATCTTAAAAGAATTTCCCCACCATGGTTTCTGGGGAGAAGAAACCGGACAAACCCAGATGGACAAAGAATATGTATGGGTAGTAGATCCGCTTGATGGCACCAGTAATTTTGCTTTGCATATTCCCCTGTATGCGATTTCAATCGCGCTAACACGCAACAAAGAGCCGATCTTGGGGGTAGTCTATATACCCACAACAGGTGAATTGTTTAGCGCGGAAAAAAATAAAGGTGCTTATTGTAACAACAAACCAATCAAAGTTTCACAAATAAATACATTGTCTACAGCTACCTGCTCAGTGGAATATTGGTCACGAGATGACCTTCATCGCCAAGAAGGGTTGGAAGATTTTGTATACTTTGCCAATCATACAAAAAAAATTAGATATTTGAGTTCGACAGTATTTGAACTATGCCGGGTAGCCAAAGGAAGCCTAGATTTTTGCATCCTCGACACAAAATTTATTGACATCGCAGCGGCTAAACTCATTATTGAAGAAGCGGGAGGTACCTGCTGTAGTACAAAGGGAGGAGAGATACCATTTGCCGAAAACGGACAGCCCACACGAATTATAGCTTCAAACCAACCGCTGATATCACTGCTATTACAGTATAAAAAATAGCAAGCGCGGCTGTTCAAAGCCGCGCATTTGGTCTCCTTTCTGTTCCCTAGTGAGAGAACTGGATCTGTTCCAGCCGTGCCTGGAGATCGTGGTGATCAGCCACCGCCGTTCCCTCCTTGCTTACGGTAATGGCCGCGGCGTGCATCGCCACTTCACAGCCGGCTCCCAGGCTCATACCCGCGCCGACGCACAGGGCGATGGTCGCTACCACGGTATCTCCCGCGCCCGAGACGCACACCGGCGCGCCGTTCAACGCGCAGTAGGCCAGTTCCTCGGCCTCCCCTTCGACAGGAAAGAGCTTTGCTCCTTCTTCGGACATCGTGATGAGCACGTTGCAATTGAGAAGCGCCTGAAGCTTGCGCCCCGCCGCGTCAATGTCATCACGAGTGCGGATAGACCCTCCCCCGAGCATAATCTCAGTCTCGTGGAGATTGGGCGTGATGAGGTAGAGGTGAGGGAAATGTTCCTGGTACCAAGTGACCGATCGCGGACGGGCGTCCACGATGAGCTTCTTTCCGCGTTCGGCAGCAAAGGCCGAAAGCTGCTGGGCGAGTCCGGGAGTGACTACTCCCCGGTCGTTGTCGGTGACGGCAATGATCTCCGCCTTACTTTCGCTGAGCTTGGTCATGAGAGCGGCCTCCGACCAGGCAGCGATCGGATCGCGAGTCTGCCTCTCAATCACGGCGACTTGACGCCCGGTGACAGCGTCCACCAGCCGCTGCTTCACCGTGGTGGTACGATCGTCATCACGGATGAAGTGCACGGCGATGCCGAGCTTCTCGAGCATGTCGCTCAAGCGCTTGGCCGTACGCCCCGAACCCGTGACGGAGAAAACGCTTGCCTGGCCGCCAAGCGCCACGATGCATCGAGCGGTGCATCCAGCCGAACCCGGCAGCTGTTCCTCCCGCCCCACGGTATAGCAGTAGGCTGCCATATCTTCGGCGGAGGGACGAGTCCTATGCCCGTAAGTGAATTCATCGAAGATTACGTCTCCGACGACATCGATCCGGACGTTTTCGAAATCGAGCATGGTCACCCCCCTTTCAGCAAATGAGACCGGTTTTAGCTTGGCGTTCGAGCTAAATTATACTCTAACACTCCTGCCTGCTATTGTCAACGGATAAAACAACAAAAATGTATACAAAAAATCGCTATAATTAGCGATTTTCAAGACACTTATCTAACTAGCGTACGTTCTCCACCACTCGAAACGCCTCCCCACTTCTTTTCATTTTCCCACCCATCTCCTCGATCAATTTCACCATCTGCGTTACATACCCCCACTCATTATCGTACCAAGCCTGAATAAACACCTGCGTTCCGCCAGTCACCAGGGTCGAAAGCGTGTCCACCGTAGCCGCATAGGGCGAACGGATATAGTCTACCGAAACCAAACCAATATCCGAAGTCGCGATCCGGTCCGGCGCTCCCTTGGCCGCTTCTCTAAACAGAGTGTTAATCGTTTCCGCGTCTGTTTTCTTTTTCACCTCCGCCACGAAACTAATAATTGAAGGAACAGTGACTGGTACACGCAAGGCATTGCCATCAAGTTTACCGGCCAGTTCTGGAATGACTTTACCGATCGCCTTAGCCGCTCCGGTGGACGTCGGCACAATCGAAATTCCCGCCGCCCGCGACCGACGAAAACTTTTATCTTTGTGCGGGTTATCGACGAGATGCTGGTCGTTCGTGTACGCGTGCGTGGTGATTACCGTGCCATGCTTAATTCCTAAAGTCCCCTGCAGAACTTGCACCACCGATGCCAAACACGTAGTCGTGCACGATGCCGCCGAAATGATTTTGTGTTTGGTCGGATCAAACAAAGCGTCATTAATCCCGTAGAGCAGAGTGATGTCTTCATCCTTAGTCGGCGCGCTAATGACCACATGCTTTGCTCCCGCCGCTAAATGTTTTTCCGAAGCCGCTCGATTTTTAAATACTCCGGTTGATTCTAGTACCACGTCTACATCATAATTCCCCCACGGCGCG
>DATDTU010000102.1:0-7056 GCA_035290705.1 Patescibacteria group bacterium | reverse complement strand
CTTTTTAAGCTCGTTAAACTTCTCCTCAGTCATCATGGGGTCTGGTTTCATCTGGCTAAATTTTCCGGGTTTACGGTAGGGGACACGCATAGGGGAGTATGATAGCATTTTACTCAGTAAGTCTCAATGGGCTGTTTAAGGTAAGAGTTAAGAAATCTTCAGCCTCGTCCCAAAGCTGTATACCACTCGCACGATGTGCTATACTATATACTATTAATCTAATCATACCCTATGCAAGCCACACCATTCGAAGACAAATTACAAAAACAGGCGCCCGAAACCATGCGCCCGCCTCGCGCCGCATCTTCGAAAAGTCATCCCGAGTTGCGCGCCGAAATGATAGAAGAAATAACAGCTTCTATCGCGTCGCTCGAAGAAGCGCTGGTGGAAAATCCCGACCAGCCCGATACGGAATCACAACTCCAACAATTGCGGACCCGATTGGCCGAACTCACGGATACGGCGAGGGAAGATAGGGCCGCCTAAGAAGCTGGCTGTTCCTTTAAGATGGGTCACAGCATCGACAATGCCGTTCTGGTTGCCGTAAGTTGTAAGTAACTGGTCCGTAGTCCGTCTACTATCGTATAGTATAAACCCGCGGGTCTTGAGTCCAAAAATAAATGTATGACTTAAGGAGAACCACCTCGCTATCTAGGCCCACCTGTTGCACGGGAGACGGTTAAACAAGTGCGCTTGGATAAATCGAGCCTAGTACCCAGGTTATACATTTGTTTCTGGACTTGAGTCTAAGCTTACGTGAGTGAGCTTTTTTAATATCTCGCCGTAATAGCGGATACTGCTGAGCGTCTTATACAGAGTACGCTAGCCAAAAAGGAGAGCTATGCGGAAAAATGTCGGGTGGAGCAGGCATTGGGGGCCGGAAAAGAAATTTAACCACGGTGAAGCGCTCGAACGCCGCCTGGAGGTAATCAATTGGTTGCGCGGGAGTAACTACCGGCTACGCAAAGTTTGTCCTCATTGCGCGGCAGCGCTAGAAGCGCGCGATATTCTCGCTGGCTTCAAGCACGATCCTCGTGAGTTCACCACGCGGTGCCCGATGCCCGAGTGTCAGCAACGCTTCCAACCCCTGATTGTCTACAAGAAAGGAGACAATCCGGCCGAAGTCCCGTTCTACGGCCCCGCGCAACTCGCCCCGCAACTTCCCACCATCCAACCGCTCTCTCCGGCTGAGCTGGCCGAAACCCATCCGGTCATCTACCATTCGGCGATCTTGCACTGGGGTAGCCTCCAGGCTGCCTTTGCGAGCAACGGCCTGCCGCCGTACCCGCATCGCGAGATTGCCAATTGGCAGGAAGGCGTCCGCCCCCTCCTCGCCTCGGTGCCCAGTAGTATTTTGGCTACGTGCGCGGAAATGCCTGTTACCGCCATCCGCGCCTACGCCCGCGAACTGGGAATTCGCGCTCCCGGCGCCGAGAAGCAGCGCTGAGGGCCGCGTCCTGCCGCCCTCTATCTCCCTTTGTTTATTAAAGTTATGAGTAAGCAGAGGGAGGGCGGTTCGCAAAAAAACGACCACATATGCGGTTGTTTTTTGAACGATTCTTTCAGATGTAATTTATAACTGAGTTATCTCCATATATTGGCTCAGTGTGGCCAAAAACTGACAAACATTTTTATACCTGTCATCCTGCCATCGACTGGCCCTGAGGGGCCTCGCTCAGGCCCTCGAACGGGAACGCAGTGAAGGATCTCTGTCGGTCGTTGTTTGGCGAATTGGACAGAGATTCTTCCCCGCCAGCCGGCGGGTCAGAATGACAATTGGGAAAACCCCTAAATGAGTTCTTAGTTATTCAATTCATCAATGTCATTCTGGTACTTCTCCGCGAGCTTCAACACATTATCTCCATAGAAGCGATATTTCGTATTCGTCGAACCAGAGAAATATCGCATCGCCGCTTTCCATTCGCCATCCTCCGTGCCATTAGCGCCGTCAGCTTTGAGTTTGATCGCGGCCGCGATAAAGGCATCACGAATATCCCACGGGTTAGCGGGTTTGCCGGTTAACTTGGTGACCTTATCTCGATATCCCATCCACGTGGAAGGAATAAATTGCGCCGGCCCCATCGCTCCGCCCCAGCCCACCTGGTTTCCATTTTTATCCTTCATCGGACACGAGACCGGAGTAACGTCCGGATCTCTCCCCAGTTCTTCGGTAATGGTAAGAAACGGTTTATGATCCCGTTCCGGTTTCATCACCACCCGCCAACTTTTTTCCGGAGGATCACCGGAACGATTACACGTGCCAACATTTTTTCCTAGGTTGGATTCCTGAGTCAAAATCGCAAGCAAAAAAGCCGTCCGTACCCCCGTTTGTTTGGAAACCCAATCGGCAATTTGTACCGCTTCGCCGAAGCTAATCTGTTTTCCTCCACCGAGGAGTTCGTAGATACGATTGCGAATTTGCGCGGCGCGTTTTTTGGAATCACTCAATGCTTGTTGGTACAACTCTTCCTTGCCGCGGGTTTCTTGGAGCAGTTGCGCCTGTTCACCAAGACTATTCCCCAGCTCCTTTTGTTGCACCGTCTGTAACGCGAGCAAATTGACGCTATCCTCCTGCTGCTCGGCAAACACCTCTTTTTGTTGAGTCAGTTCTTGTTTAGTTTTTTTCACTTCATCCAGCAATTCGTTCAAAGCCAACGAAAGCCGACTGTAATTTTTCATTTCAGTAAATACATTCGCTAACCCTTTTCCCGAAGCCAAACTCTCTAACAGCAATTCGGTATCTTTTTGGTTGAGTAGCCGTAGTAACTCGGCGATTTGCGCGCGGAGCTGGTCAATTTTTAAAGTTGTCATGCGTATCTTTTGTTCAGTGGTAGTGACTTTCTTTTTTAAATCAGTTATTTTGAGCGCAGTCGATTGAATCTGCAGGCGCAAATTAGCCTGTTCAGTCTTCAGACGTTTAATTTTATTCGCCAAGGTATTCTTTTCTGTCTTAGTAACAGCTAACTCCTTTTCAAATTGAGCAATTTGATGTTCGATATCGCGTAACTGTTGTTCGAGTTCATCCCGCGTCGGCTCTTCCGGTGAAGCCAAAGTAACAAAAGAGGTGGCCAGTAACAGGCCGATAATAACAATGATAACCCCTCCCTTTTTAGTCATATTCCTAATAGTATGCATACTAGTATAGTACTTGTTTTTAACTATTTTCTCAAGCGCCTACTCCGGCTCTCGCGCGCTCTAGACATAAAAAGTCACACCTGTTACAGTAAGAGTGTCAAAATATGAAAAAATATCTCTATCTTATTGCTATACTAGTTTTCGTGGGTCTTGGAATCTACGCGGGTTATGTGCTGTTCGCTCCGAAAGACAAAGAAGAATCCATCAATTCCCAAGTTATTTTAAACACCCTTCGGCAAGAGGGTTTTCTTGTTACGCAAACCTATATTTTCAATCAGCAAGTTACCATCAACAGAAATACCGGCAGTGTATTCAAAGATTTCTTTTGGGGTCAGGACATTACCGCTTCCGCTCTTATGAAGGTGGGTTCGGGTATAGATCTTACAAAGATTGATTTTAATAATATACAGGTAGAACCGGAGCGAATCGTAGTGCGGTTGCCAAACGTAGAAGAGCATAGCGTCGAACTCCTTGGTGATATTACTCTTACGAACAAACAAGGGGTGTTAAAGAAAGTTTTTGACGATGATGACGGCTACAACGCGGCGTTTACCGTTCTCAAAGAGGAGGCGCGAAAAACCGCCGCCAGCGATTTATTAAGAAACGAAGCCAAGACGAGCGCCCAAAAAGAAATTACGCGTCTGGTGCGTTTGGTCGATGGGAGTAGGGAAGTGGTGGTGGAATTTAGCCAATAATGCTTACTCGAGATTATGAGCGGCTTCCTCCAAGCCGTTTTTTATTTTCGCAACTTGTGCTATAATCAGGGAACTTACTTTTTAACAGTGAACATGTATGCCAAATGTGCAGGAAATTTTCAATCGCATCAAAAGCACCAAGCAAAAACAAAAAGACATTCGAGTAGCGTACAAAGACGCGCTCGCTACTTCTCTCGAATACCAGGAACTAACTGAAAAAATCAAAACATTGCGCGAGAAGAAAAAACAAATCGAGCAAACAACCAAACAAAATTTCTCCGATGAATTTACCAAACTCGATGATTACGCGATCGATATCGCGAGTGACACGGAACTTCTCACCGACGCGGCGCTCACCGCCCTGATGAAAGGGGAGAGGGTGGAAATCGTCGACGAGGATAACGTCACCTACGAACCAGTTTTTAGCGTAAAATTTAAAAAGACATAA
Source organism: Patescibacteria group bacterium (assembly GCA_035290705.1). Taxonomy (GTDB): domain Bacteria; phylum Patescibacteriota; class Patescibacteriia; order Magasanikbacterales; family GWA2-37-8; genus DATDTU01. The sequence goes on along the minus strand of DATDTU010000102.1, from coordinate 2,778 downwards.
ATCTACTACTCCTTCTTCACTTTTTTGTTCATGTATAGTAATAAGCTGGTTAGCAGTTCGTCTGTTACTATGATATGCGAAAGAAAAAAAATAATATATATATTTTTCGCTCGGTGCTTCTACTGGCGGTTATTTTTCTTTTTGGTTTTATACTGCCGCTCACTGGTCTCGCCGCTACCGATACGCTTGATACCTTGCCCGACCTCACCTCTACTCCGGTAATTTCTCCCAATGCTTCTCCTGAGGTAACTACCTCTGATCCGTTCATGGCGACCACTTCACCCGATAAGCCAGTCGGAGAAGTCATTTTGGATAGTCTCGATGTCATCGGAGACTATTTAGGATTTTCTGATGTGGGACTACAAACCATTGTCGCTCGCCTCATTCGTTTGTTCTTAAGTTTCATCGGAATTATCCTTGTTCTCATTATCATCTACGCTGGACTTATGTGGATGACGTCCGGCGGCGATGACGAGAAAGTGGCCAAAGCTAAAAAAACTATTATCAACGCTATTATCGGTTTAATCATCATTCTATTATCCAACACTATCGTGCGTTTCATCGTGGGCGCGGTAGGGGTAGGGGATGGGGGATAATGGCTTGACAAAGCCACAAGTATATGGTAACCTAAGATGTTACCTGTTCTTTTTATCTGCTCCTGGCTTTCTTTGGGAGTTTATTTGAACTTCAAAAGAAAGCCGGGACAATGGTTAGCCCGGGAAATGATTTGGAGAAAGGACTCAGAGCCATGACGCTAAACCGCTGCCTCGCCCTCACTGCCCTCCTCACCCTCGCCGCCTGCGTTCCTCCGTCCGAAGAACCACCGCCGCCCCGCGTCCCTGTCGTTCCCAGCCAGAACGATCTCATTCGCATCTTCGACGAAGGCCTGGTCGACGTCACCATCGACCTGCGCAACGATCTCGCCACGATCAACAATCGGAACGCCCTGCCGTGCGGCGTGTTCGTGGAAGACGATGGCTCCGAGGTGCCGCAGGTGGTGCTCTCCGACGCGATCACCACCAAGGACGGCCCTTCGGTGGAGCAGAACGTCCGAGGGTTCTATTGCGGCATGAAGTACCACGCGCGCGTGTGGCTTTACAACAACAATGGCAACGCGCTCCTCGCCGCCGGACTGAACCTCTTCGGAGTCAATCTCTACAACGAGGTCAAGATGCGCCAGTGGATCTTCGAGGAGTATGAACTTCACGGCGAGATCACCTGCGCCTCTCCCTAGCACCCCCGCAACCTCTCCCCTCCGGCCCACTTCCGGGCAACCCCCAACCACCCCGCAGTACCTGAGTTACAAAGTTTTGTAGCCCGCGTACTGGGGTGGTTCCACATTATAAAAATAAGTCTACTGTAAGTAGGCTTATTTTTTTACGTCGTGTATTGTAGGCAACTTTATTTTAAAACCAAAGGAGGTGAAAAAGTATGGAAAACACAAGACTTCCCAGTATGCTGAACATTATCGCGGGCATCTGGCTTATCATCGCCCCGTTCATCCTCGGCTACGCGAACATCGCGGGCGCGCTGTGGAGTGATATCATCGTTGGCGCGGCCGTTATTATCTTCGCGCTGGTACGTTCCACGGGAGACCCTCACACCACCTGGGCCAGCTGGGCCAATTTGGTACTCGGCATCTGGCTCATTATCGCTCCGTTCGCCATCGGCTACTCCGCCATAAGCGCGGCACTCTGGAACGACATCATTCTTGGTATCGCGGTGGTAGTGTTCGCGCTCTGGAGTGGCGGTTCCACGGTAACTACTGAGGATCGCTTTACGCAACCAACCTAACCACTGGCTTATCATCGCGTAAATAAATTTTAGCGAATGCGTGTATAAAGTGTAAGAAGAAATATTGCGGCTCGTCAGATAGAATGCCGGCGTGCAGAGGATAGTGATAGCAATAATTCATAACATTATTGGGTCGATTATCACCCACGCCACGCCACACCGCACTGTCAATGTATTGCATTTTATTTACACTTTAGCATTCGCCTATATGGAGGACACCAACAACACGACAAACTCTGGTACTTCCAAGCGTGGATTTGCCTCAATGGATCCGGATAAACAGCGTGCTATCGCGAGTAAAGGCGGCCAGGCCGCTCACGCTAAGGGAACTGCTCACGAATTTACCTCCGAAGAGGCCCGCGAAGCTGGACGCAAGGGAGGTAAGGCTTCACATGGAAGCAAGCAAATCGAAACCGAAAATGAAGAAGAAACAGGAATACCACCAACTATGTAGAACCGAAATAAAAGAGCACCCCGACGCAAGGTCGGGGTGCTTTTGGCTTTTAAAGACTTCGAGGTTTTGTATGATACGTGCTGTGCTTACGATACGTTTTGGTTCGGCGAGCTAACGATTTAGCTTTTTTAGTACCTTTGCGTGCGTGTTTGAGACGGGCGCGGAGAGCGGTGTTCATAATACAATGAGTAAATAATAACGAACTGATAGCGAGTCATTTCTACAACTGGCTCAACAGTTGGCGAAACTCGCTATGAGTTCAACTAGCATAGAGTATACCATAGACATACAATAACGCAAGACAAATCATTTCCCGTTCACTATTTTTAGTTTAAGAAAAAAATAGTAAACGGGAAGGTGGTGCAGGACTGCACCACCGAGGTAGGAGGGCAAACCGCGAAGGCTGGACTACGCCGACGCGAACTCGAGGGGGATGGTGGTGGGCTGAGGGAGGCTGCCCGGCTCGATGCTATAGAGCCTGCCATTCGGGTTGATGTACAGGATGATGGCCGGAGCCTTCCGCCATTCTT
>DATDTU010000101.1:0-3283 GCA_035290705.1 Patescibacteria group bacterium | reverse complement strand
GGAAGGGAGGGGCGATTCTTCCCCTCCTTCGCAAAGGAGGGGACGGGAGGGGAGATCTCGTTCAATCACGCTCACCAACGCCGATATCAAAGAAGCGCTCCAGCGAACACATTTAGTGTTCGACAAAAAGGGAGAGGAATCTTACAATCTCATTTCCGCTTTGCACAAGTCCATACGCGGGAGCGACCCCAACGCGGCGCTGTATTGGCTCGCGCGGATGCTTGAAGGGGGAGCGGATCCATTGTATGTTGCCCGACGAGTATTACGGTTCGCGAGCGAGGATATTGGTATGGCGAATGCGGAAGCAATGATTCAGGCTAATGCCGCGTATGATGCTTGCCATAAAATTGGTATGCCGGAGTGTTCGGTGCATTTGGCCCAAGCTGTCGTCTATTGCGCCAAGTCAGCGAAATCGAACTTGCTTTATACTGCCTACCAAAAAGCCGCGGAGGATGCTCGCAATACTTCACATTTGGGAGTGCCGCTCCATATACGCAACGCGCCAACGAAGTTTATGAAGAATATTGGGTATGGGAAAGGGTATAAGTATAATCCGGATTATGATGAGCCTGTGGATCAGGAGTGCTTGCCCGCCGAAATTCGTGGCCGTCAGTATTTAACTAAGTCAAAACCAGTTAATTCAGCTAAGATTGATAACAAGGGTAAAGAGAAATGAAGGCGGGATTGCCACCGGAATTGAAGGGGAGGAATTATTTGAAGAAGTAATTTGAAAAAGTAAAAAGTAAAGATGTTCAATTTTCAATCAATTTGTAATTGACCATTGAACATTTTTACTTTTTACTTAATTTGTCTATGATTTCTGTTTGGATCAAAAATCACGAGCAAAAATTATATCTATGGTTGCGCGGGGCGCAGACGGTATGGACTATTTTGGTAGTGCCGCTCGCGCTCTACTATTTTGGAAAGCTTGTTGGAAGCTCACATGCAATTGACGCGCAAATACTTACCTGGCTCTATGCTTTGGCGGTTATCACTCATCTCGAGCAGTATTTGTATCCACCTAACCTCGCGGGCGCTATTCGGGTAACTGGCATGACGTACGCCAATCTCCTGTTCGGCATTTTTCTATCTTCTGTTCCATCGGTTGGGCGTGGTTTTTATGTTACCTTTATTGCGGCTGTTATTTTTATTTGTGTTGTTATCATTGTGGTACTCGCTCTATTACTGGTCGGACATCGCGTGCAGTGGCCGTTTATGAAAGAGAAGTTAGACAAATGGTGGCACAGCGTGCTCTTGGTAGTCGCGCTCGGGTTTTTTGGTAGTCCGTTTTTTGTTGGACTGTGGACTTTTGGATACCCGCTATGGCTTGAGTTACGATTTGGCGCGGCTGCGAACGTGCTGGTCTTAACTATTACAGCTCAAGTATTATCGTTGATAGTGCCTACGGTGCGGGCCATTACTGCAAAAAATAATGCCTATTTTGAAGAGCAAAAGAAATTGTATCGCGAGGGTGGCTCAGCGGCGGCGAATGGAGCTTTTTTCTTGGCACTACTCGCGGGTTTTGTGGTGGCTTTTATGGTAGACTAATTTTTCGCGTTTGATTCTGCAAGTGTTCGAGAGTAATTTTTTTTATTGGTTTATCTTTTAACAACCCTTCAATCTTCTCCGGCCACTCAATTATCGTCACCGTCCCAGGTTGGCCAAGATAATCTTCCACGCCTATTTCGATAAGCTCTTTTTCGTCTTTGAGGCGGTAGGTGTCGATATGCACTAAAGCTTTCAGCTGGTAGCTTTTAGCTGATAGCTTGTAAATGTTCATCAATGTGAACGTGGGACTGGTAATTTCTTCTTTTATACCAAGCCCTGCCGCGATACCTTTCACCAGCGTTGTTTTGCCAGCGCCGAGTTCGCCGTAGAGACAGACAATGTCGCCGCCTTTTAAGTGGGTAGCGAATTGTTGTCCGAAATTTTTGGTTTCTTGTTCGGAAGAGGTAGTGAAGTGCATGTATATAAACTTAGAGGGAGGGCGGGTGGTAGTGATCGACGCGCGATCACAGGAGACCCTCCTTTTTTAGGATAGAAAGAATGAAGATATCTTTTTCTGCTCGGTAGCCAAGGCGGCGGAGTACAGCCCAGCGAATTTCGCGCGAGTAGCTATATTCCTTCAGCACTTCCACGATTCGTCGGGCGTTGCATCGTTTGCTTGGCTGTAGGCGCCGAAAATGCTCGGCTGCGTCTATGAATCGCATCTGCTGCAGGACGCGAAACACCTTACGCGCCTTAGGAATTGGCGTATAGCGCTCTTTAACCTTTTGAGTCTCCATTCCACTCCTTTCCTACCACCCTTTTATTCCAATTTCAATAAAGTACTGATACCAAGTTTTAGTAATTTTGTCAAAACTTACATTTGCTTAAACAGTCCTTTTTTTGTATACTACTTTCGCTATGCCTATTAGTATTGAAGAGGTTAAAAAAATTGCTGAATTAGCCCGCATCGAGCTCACTCCCGCCGAAGAGACTCGCCACGCCGAAACCATTTCGGCGGTTTTGGAGTATATGAAGATTTTGAATGGGGTGGATACCGCGAGTGTGGGAGGGACGTTTCAGGTGACGGGACTCACGAATGTGGTTAGAGAAGATGCCGTTGTTGAAAGTAAATTGAGAGATAAACTCATTAAGCAGATGCCGGAGGTGGAGATGGATGAGTTGGTGGTGCCAGCGGTGTTTGAGGAGTGACGGTTCAATTGTTCGATTGTTGTTTTTTAACATATTCACTAACAATTGAGCAATTGAGCAATAGAACATTATGAATTTGAATAAATTAAGTTTAGTCGAAGCTGCAGAAGGTCTAAAAAAGAAGAAGTTTACTTCCGTCGAATTAACTACGGCTTGTTTGAATCGAATCAAAGAGCGCAATAAGGAAATTAATGCTTTTATTACGGTTGCGGATGAATCGGCATTGGAAGAAGCAAAAAAGGCGGACACGATGCTTGCAAAAGGGAAGGGTGGGATGTTAACCGGAATTCCATTTGCAGTCAAAGACGCGATTTGTACGAAAGATGTTCGTTCGACTGGGGCAGCGAAGATTTTAGACAACTATGTTCCGCCGTTTGATGCCACTGTCATTAGAAAAATTAGAGAGCAAGGTGGAGTTCTGTTGGGGAAAAATAATTGTGACGCGTTTGGGCATGGGGCAAGTAATGAAAATTCCATGTATGGGCCGGTAAAAAATCCGTTCGATGAACGGCTTGTCGCCGGGGGGTCATCTGGCGGATCTGCTGCCGCCGTGGCCGCACATATGAGTATTTTTTCTATTGGTGAA
>DATDTU010000100.1:0-15173 GCA_035290705.1 Patescibacteria group bacterium | reverse complement strand
GGGTGGTGCTATCCGGGTTGCATATATGTTCGGCTGAGCTGGAGCCGAATCTATTTGACAACAAAATAAGAGGGTGTTACAGTAAATTATAGGTTGGGGCGAGGCGGCAAAAAATGTTCTACAACATTACTTCTAGGTTCACCTATATTTGTATAGCCCGTGGGCTATACGTGCGGTTTACCACTCACCTGCAGGGACAGGTAGCCGCCTTTTGCCAACCTGCGAAGATCCTCGTTAATCACGGGGTTCTTTTATTATGACTGAAACAGATTTTGACGGATCGTAAAACAGATTTTACAGATCACGGATGGGCAGGTTATGTGAAAAATTTAATCTCGAGCTGCGTCATACTATTATAGAAAAAAAACCACCCCAACGTTGTGTTGGAGTGGTTATCTGTTCCAGCGTCTAGGCAGTAGCCAATTTTTTGCTCAAGGTGCGGCGGCAGGTGGAGCAGACGCGGACGCTTTTGCCGTCAAATTTCATGAGCTGGAGGTTTGGTTTTTGGCGGCGAGGAACCTTGATGTTGGAGTGGCTCACATGGTTCGCGCGGACGGCGGATTTGTCGCAGAGGGTACAGGACATGCTCATACAATTGATACTTTAGAGGTTATAGATTATACTGTTTAGTATAGCTCGCTTATTATAATTGACTGTTTAATTTTTGTCAATGCGCTAGCGAAAACGATGTTTTATGGACTTCACTTCACTCATTTTCTATTTTATCATCATTATTCCCTCAGCCATTATTCATGAATACGCGCATGGCTGGATGGCGGATCAGCTTGGCGACCCGACCGCGCGTTATGCGGGAAGGCTCACTATGGATCCAAGGGCACACATCGATTTATGGGGGACAATTCTCATGCCGTTGCTTTTGTTTATTACCACCGGCGGACGGTTTCTGTTTGCCTATGCTAAACCGGTTCCTTTTAATCCTTACAACCTTCGCAATCAGCGCTGGGGTCCGGCGCTTGTGGGGTTAGCTGGCCCCATGGCGAATTTTTTGCTGGCCGCGAGCTTCGCGGCGCTCGTGCGGTTTGTTCCGGGCGCGGCAATTTCGGAGTATCTCGCCATTATTGTGTATGCCAATGTCATGCTCATGATTTTTAATTTGGTTCCCATCCCGCCGCTCGATGGTTCCAAGGTTTTATTCGCGATGCTTCCGGATTCTATGTCTCAGTTCAAACTCACGTTGGAGCGGTATGGATTTTTCTTGGTTATCATTTTTATTTTTTTTCTTTTTCGTTTAATTCAGCCGCTTATCGGTTGGTTGTTTTCCATTTTAATTGGCTACCCGATTTTTTAGTATGCTTGAGGTGTTATCGGTTTCCCAGTTTATCTCACAGGTAAATGATATTCTAGCGGGCACGTTTACCGTGGAAGGCGAGGTCAGCCAATATAAAATATCCCAAAGCAAGTGGATATTTTTTGATCTTAAGGATGACACCAGCTGTCTGAATTGTTTTTCTACGGTTTTTATGTTGCGCCCGCCGCTTGAGGATGGGATGCGGGTGCGGGTAACGGGGTACCCAAAGATTCATGAGAAGAGTGGGCGGTTTGGTTTTACGGTTCAGCAAGTGGAAGTGGTGGGGGAAGGATCGCTCCAACGAGCGTATTTGCTTCTCAAAGAAAAATTAGGTAAGGAAGGCTTGTTTGCTGTTGAACGCAAGCGCGCCCTTCCTGAGTTGCCGGAACGGATTGGGGTGATTGCTTCGCGTGACAGCGCGGCCTTTGGGGATTTTAAACGGATTCTGAATAATCGCTGGGGCGGAGTGGAAGTTACGTTGCGGCATGTGGCGGTGCAAGGCGAAGGAGCAGTAAGGGAAATTATGCGAGCCTTTCATGACTTTAACGAGAGTTCTTTATTGCCCGATATTCTAGTTCTTATTCGTGGTGGTGGATCGCTCGAAGATTTGGCAGCGTTTAATTCTGAAGAAGTAGTACGAGCGATTTATTCTAGTCGTATTCCGGTGATGGTGGGAGTTGGACATGAGCGGGATGAAACATTGGCAGATTTAGCGGCGGACGTTCGAGCGTCAACGCCGTCAAACGCGGCGGAGATTGTCGTGCCAGAGCGGCGGGATTTTATGGCGCAGCTCGATTTTACTCTTGAGCGCATGGGAGAAGGTGTGGAACACAGCATTGCTTTGCGGAAACACGAACTGAGCCGGGCTGTTTCTCTGGTTTCTTCTCAGCTCGAAGCGCCGCTCGCGCGGGTGCGGTCGCTCGCGAGCCAATTTCAGTTTTCGTTGGTGCGGATCGAGAAAAAGTTGGAGCAACAAAAAGATTTTGTTAAAAGTAGTGAATTGCTGTTCGCGAATGTTGACCCCAAGCGGGTGCTCAAGCGCGGGTATAGTGTTACTCGCGATACGAAAGGCAGGATTATACGGACGGTGGAGCAAGTGGACGTGGGAGACAAGGTTGTGGTAGAATTGGCACAGGGTTTTTTGCAGGGAAAAGTTGAGGAGAAAAAGTAATTCCTGCCAGGAGTGCGTTTGAGTACTATTGTTCTATTGTTTCATTGTTCAATTGTTATATTGTTGTGGAACTGTATGCAGGCTAAAACAGCTAAGAAATTTAATTTCGCTCGGTCTTATCAGGAGCTTCAGAAACTTGTTGAGTGGTTTGAGAAGGACGGGTTTGATTTGGAGGAGGGGATAGGGAAGTTTGAAGAAGGGATTGCGCTGGTGAAGGAGTTAAAGGAGTATTTGGGAACGATGGAGAACAAGGTGAAGGAACTCAAGCGAAATGGGGCGTAGTGCTAAGTTTTAAGCACTAGGCACTAAGCTTTCGATTTTTTGCTTAGAACTTATTGCTTAGTACTTATAACTTCTCATACTATGCGTCTCATCATTCGTTGGCTCCTCTCGGCCGGAGCGCTCATGCTTATCGCGTACTATATTGTCCCGGGCATTACGGTGACGAATTTTTATGCGGCGCTTATTGCCGCGTTGGTGCTTGGCCTTGTCAACGCGCTCATCAAGCCGGTGATTCTGGTTTTAACGTTGCCGTTTAACATACTTACTCTCGGGTTGTTTACTCTCGTGATAAACGCCTTGCTTTTTTGGTTTGCGTCGACAGTGGTGAAAGGTTTTTCGGTAGCTGGTTTTTGGCCGGCATTTTGGGGAGCGCTTGCGATGTGGGTAGCGAATTGGTTTATTAACGGACTCTTTAAACGAGATTAAAACGGATTTTGTGAAGATTCAGACTGATTGTAATCTGTTTCAATCATCACTTAATCTGTCTGAATCCCAAGTATGAAGAATTACTCATCCAACCGAGCGCAGAAGGGGAAAACGGCATACCGGACGCCGAGTCGGTGGCTGGCGGGGAAACCAGAAATTTTTAAGAGGCAAGCTGATAGTAAATTGAAAAAGATAGAAAATAAAAATTGGTATAAAAATAAGTAATATATGGTAGATAAAACTGTAAAAATTGTTTCTGTCGGTGGTTCCATCATTATTCCGAAAAGTGGATTCGATATTGAATTTCTTAAAAAATTCCGCGCTTTGATCGTTGATCGAGTAAAAAAGGGAGAGAAGTTTATTCTCGTGATTGGTGGTGGAGCCACGTGCCGGCAGTATCAGGAGGCGGCGCGTCAGGTTGTTCCCTTGACCGATGAGGATTTGGACTGGATCGGTATCAAGACGACCGTCTTTAATGCGGAGTTTGTGAAATTTTTGTTTAAAGAATACGCGCATACTGCGGTAGCAACTAACCCGACGAAGAAAATTAAAACGAATAAGCCAATTATTATTGGCGCGGGATGGAAACCGGGATGCTCAACCGACAAAGACGCGGTGCTTTTGGCAAAAACGTATGGGGCGAAAGAGGTCATTAATTTGTCTAACATTGATTACGTGTACGATAGTGACCCGCGAACGAACTCGAACGCAAGAAAAATTGAAAAAGCATCGTGGAAAGAGATGAGGAAGATTGTGGGGGATAAGTGGACTCCGGGAGCGAATGTTCCTTTTGACCCAATGGCAGCTAAGAACGCGGAGAAGCTGAAGTTAGTTATAAAATTTGTTAAGGGGACAAATCTCGACCAGGTAGAAAAAGCATTGACAGGCAAGGCGTATAGTGGTACTATTATTGGGCAATTATGAAGTTTAATTTGCTGCAAAATAATAACAATAGCAATACCCCTTAAAGAGCGGGACATTTTTGACTTTCAAAAATCCCGCTGTCAAGCGGGATTTTAAATCGAAATACTTTCCGGGATAGTTGAGAGGTACAACGCCACGCTGTTAACGTGGATATCCCTGGTTCGAATCCAGGTCCCGGAGCCAACGTAGACGAAGGCCGTTCAAGGCCTCGTCTTTTGTTTTAGACTGGCCGAAAGTAGCCGGTTCTAACCCGGCTTTTTTGTTATGCTTTCGCGCAAAGGTAGGGCGCGCGGGCGTGGGGTGAATGCTTGAACAATAAGGCAAATAAGCGTATACTGCCAGTGTAATGATTTTATATTTTTAACGTTATAGCCTAAAGAATTTTATTATAAAACAAAATTATGAAAAAACGTCATTCTTTGTTCGTTGTTGCTATGGCATTTTTGGTTGCCAGCACGCTGACTGTTTTTGCATTTATGTTGAAGCCACTAAAGCAGGAGGTTGTTATAGCTCCTCAAGGTGAACGTGTTCTATTGGAACCAGTTGTTGCAGGAGGTTTTACATACGGATGGCGTGAACCAAACGACCCGGCGGCTTGTAAGATGAATTTTTCGTTTGCAAAACCAAATACAATGGTTGATGGACCAGTGTTAAAAGGTGTTTCATTTAAGATTCCGTATAATGCGGATTGGGCTGGCCCAAACTATCGTCTAACCCCATATTCAGAGGATTACAAAACCGATTCAGTTCAAGAGTTTGAGTTCGGCCCCCTCCGTCTTGAGGATCGGGTTGCACCATGCGAGTGGAGTCGCAACTATCATTTTTCTATAGAATACACACCTTCATCAGGATCTTATGAGGATGATTTTACAAAATTGTATCTTGCATCCATTAAAAGATTATTGATCGCAACGGATGCAGGCGGTGGATCTATAAAGAGTCCGCTTGTGATTGAAAAGATGGCGGTAAGCCCGCCAAACTATTACGAATTCATGATGCTGAAATATATTTATGGAGCAAATGATGGTTCTTCCGGCCAATACCGAACATGTCATCTAGAAGTTGTTGGTAGAAGTATAACATTAGACTTTAGTGGACGTTGTCAGGAGGAGGGATCTGAAGAAGATGTATTTGACCAATTAAAAACTATTGTTGATTCGATTCAATTTGATAGAAATTTTTAACGCAGTTCTAACACCATCCACGACCCGGAGCCAACGTAGAACGAAGCGCATCCCGTGCTTCGTTTTTTCTATCCACAGTAACTTGTTTTGATTTAAGCGGTATGGTAGAGTTGTTGTGTGGTAAATAACATTATGACTTTAAGTTCACTCAATCATTTTTTGAATACTCCCCTGGGGATAGGCGTTTTATTACTCGTAGCTGTAGCTTTTTTTATTGCTATTTGGTTTGGCGTGTCCAGATTTTTCTTGGCGTTAACTTTTTTACGACGACCAAAGATTCGTCGTTTCGCTCAAGCTTTTTCTAGCTTTATGTTAGCATTTATTTCTATCGCTGGTAGAGATTCAGAAAATATTTTTAGTAGGGCGTACAACTGGTTCATTCCAGATTTTTTGGGAGGGCCACTGCTTATCTTTTTTGCAATTTGTTTGATAGTTACCTTTTTACCGGAGAAATTCATGCACAAATCCGAGCGACCAATAGTTGGGCCTCAATGAGTTTTGAGGTTATCCTTCCGTGTTGTATTTGATATGAAAAAATATTTAATACTATTTTTCGTGATTTTGATTAGTCTTCTACTCACTGCTCCTTGGTATCAAACAGACGGAGCGCGGGAGGATTTATTTGAACATTCAAATTATACCTTTAAGGCAAGGCAGACCTCTTGTAATTGTGACGGTAGTTGTATTTACAGAGATTCCCACTGGGTTCCATTTGGTGTAGTAATCAAAGACTGTAGCTACGATTATTACTACAAAATATTTTGGGGAAAGGAGTTTTATGTTGAAAGTAAGGTATCTACACAAATTTAGTTCTAACTTCTTTCTCGACCCCTAGCCAACAAAAACGAAGCATCAACTGTGCTTCGTTTTTTTATACCAGATCGCCATTCCAATAATTCCAGCACTTTGGTTGGGTCCATTGGAATGGTAGGGCGACCTGGCGCCCCACCAGTTGGGGGTTTGTAGTACGCTCGCAGGTGGCTAGTCAATGAAAATGGCGAAGGGGACGTCGCCAGCGAGGTGGCGGATGCCGTTCTCAATCAGTTCGTTCTTTTCCCGCTGCAGCTCCCTCGCTGCGTGCCGCTCAGACCGATGGGTCTGGAAGACGCGACGAATGTACTCGTCGTCACCATCTGCGGTCTCAGGGAGATCAGCCGACCCGATGGCCGCGCGGTGCAGGTTCACGAGCGTCAGGACGTCGGAGCGCCGCTCTGGGGAGAGATCCCATGTGACCTCCTCGAACGCGTCGGGCCATGCGAGAGCTGCCCGCCGCGATACGTAGGCGCCAGTCTTGCTTATGTCTGTGACAGTGTGGCTGTGCTTGCCGTCCGGACCCTTCTGTCCATCGCAGGTCGGATCCGTACAGGAAACGACCCGAACCACGACCTTGCTCAAATCCATGAACGCCTCCTTTCCTATTTATTTAAGCATGAGTATATTTTTTTGACAAGCCCAAAACATATCTCTTTATTTTAATTTTGACACAACTTTCAAAAAAAGGTATCGTGATTACGATATGAGAAAATTTTACTTTATCCTATTTTTACTAGCCACGCTATTTTTGTCGACGGTTTCGGTGGCTCATGCCAAAGAAGACGTCAATCTTCCCGTTCCGTTTACCTCCGAAGCTCCGGGCGGGAACTGGGTGGATCCATGGTTCAATGGTTGTGAAGAGGCAAGCGTGGTAATGGTGGATCAATACTATTTAGGCAAGAAAAAACTGAGCCGGGGAGATGCCGAGCGCCTTATGCTCGCTATGTTTGCGTGGGAGGATAAAACGTTTGGATCGAACACTGATACAAATGCTACGGAAACGGTGCGAATAATTAACGAGTATTCTTCGTTTGACGGTATGGTTAAACGCAACCCAACACTCCTTGAGATCAAGAAAGAACTTCGTGAGGGTCGGCCGGTGATAGCGCCGCTCGATGGTTTCGCGCTGTACGGTATTCTCTATGGCAACGGGTATCACATGCTCGTTCTTAAGGGGTACGATGATTCACGGCAGGAGTTTATCGTTCATGATGACGGCAAGAGCAAAGGAGACAACTTTCGTTACAGTTACGGTACTATTATGGGGGCGTTGAGTGATTTTGACCATGCCACCAAGAAAATTAATGGAGTGCGGACAGCCATTTTTACTCGGCCGAGATCATCGGAAAGTATTGCCCCTGGTTCAGCGTCAAATACAGTGGGAGCTGTGGCTACAGAGAGTTTAACGGGGCAGTTTTCAGCAGGAGACAAGAAAGCAGAAGATGATAAACCATCAATGGTTGTTTTGTACGCCGTACTTGCGGTGATAGTAGTGGGAGGCGGAGGACTGCTTGCTTGGCGGTTGAGACGTTAACAATTTGCCGTTACCAGTGGTTATGGTGTTACCACTGTAATGCTTTTTTGGAATAACACGGGTTAGGTTGAAATAAAAAACAGCTCGTACGCGAGCTGTTTTTTGTGTTTGGTTTATTTCACGCATTTGTTAAAAGCGGCCATTTGTTTATTGTATTCTGCTATGAGCGCATTCCTTTCCGTGAATAGAGCTTTTCTTTCGGCAGTCAGCCGGTTTTGTTCGGCACGCAGATCATTCGCGCGAGCGAGGCCTTCCGCAGTGGTTTGATCGAGTGTGGCAAATTCTTTGCTGTTCTGAACGATCTGTGCCCACAACGCATCCGACTGTTGTTTTTTGGCGGTCATGGTTTCCATGAGGCTCGCAGCTGGTTTGGGGCAATCCGATGCCGGCCGAGCGAAAATTTGCACGGCGATCCAGGTCTCGCGACCGTCAACTACTTTTTTATCCGCCGCGACGCCAATATGGGTAAAGTGGCGATCGAGAATATTTTTGCGGTGCCCGGTGCTCTTGAGCCAGCGGTTCACCAAATTTTGATCGGTACCGAAACTCCCGGCGGCAATATTTTCGGCAAAGGTAAGATATTCATAGCCCACATCTTTGGCTACGTCGGTTGGTCCCATTCCTTGGGGTGAAACATGACCGAAATAATTCTTATCAAACATGTCCTGGAGACGCAACGCGGCAACAGCATTGAGGGAAGCGTCTTCTTTGAGAGCGGGGAGATTAGCTAGTTTCTTTCGGGCGGCGTTGGTAAGCTTAACAACCCCCGACTGCGTGAGGTTAGTGTTGGTAGAAACAAATTTGCAAGCCGCGGGGAGAGGAACCCAGCCTTTGGTGACAGGAGCCGTTTGCGCGAGGGTTGCTACCGGGAGTAGAGTGAGCGACATTGCCATGAGGGCACTTACCATCATCCGGCGTAGCGCTGATTGTAGTACTTTCATAGAAAAACACCTTAAAAATTAAGTAGATATTTAGTAGTATACACCTTTTTGTCCCCAAATAGTAGAGGAGGAAATTTCTGTCAAGGGCATTCGTTGTTCCAGAGAGGTTTTTTTGCTATACTATACCTATGATACGCGCTTCAGAGTCATTAGGTAACTTACTATCACCAAAGTCTATTGCCATTGTTGGTGCCGCTCGCGAAAAGCAGAAAGTAGGCAATATTGTGTTGCGTAATATTGTGGACGGCGGGTTTAAGGGCAAGCTGTATCCGGTGAATCCGAAGGCGAAGAAGATTGGGCAGTTGACGTGCTACGCGAGTTACGACGCTTTGCCGTCTGTACCTGACCTTGCCATTATAGCTGTCCCTGCCATGATCGCGCTCGAGATGCTCGAATCAATCGCGAAGAAGGGAACGAAGAATGTGGTAATTTTTAGCGCTGGTTTCAAAGAGATTGGGGAGGAGGGGAAGAAGCTTGAAGAAAGGTTGAAATCAATAGCAGAGAAGTTTCAGATGAATATTTTGGGGCCGAATTGTTTGGGATTTGTAAATAACAATATAAAACTCAATGCGACATTTGGGCGTGCTCCGGAGATGATGGGGAATTTGCGGTTTATTTCGCAATCGGGCGCGCTTGCAACGAGTATTTTTGATTGGGCGGAGTATAATGGTGTGGGGTTTAGTGAGTTTGTGACGTTGGGGAATAAGGCTGTAGTGGGGGAGAATGAGGTGTTGGGATATTGGGCGAAACGAGACCTCTCCCTTGGCCTCTCCTCTGCAGAGGAGAGGTGGCGATTCTTCCCCTCCTTCGCAAAGGAGGGGACGGGAGGGGCGGTCTCGCAGGGTTTGTCGAGGTACCGACCGATTGGGTTATATTTAGAATCCATTGAAAATGGAAAAGAGTTTTTAGACATTGTGAAGCGAATTACAGCGCATGATCCGGTATTTATTTTAAAACCAGGGAGATCGACTGAGGCGCAACATGCCATGCAATCGCACACCGGCGCGATGGCGGGGGATGATGCGATTCTGGATGAGGCTCTGAAAGAGGCGGGGGTAGTTCGGTGCGAAGGAGTGGAGGATATGTTTGACTTGGCTCGCGCCTTTGCGTGGGAGAACGCGCCGGCCGGACCGAATGTGGCGATTGTGTCGAATGCAGGGGGGCCGGCGGTGATTAGTACGGACATTATTAAACAAGAGGGATTGAACGTGGCGCCGATTGACGCGAAGACGCATGAGAAGCTTACGAAAGTTTTGCCGAAAGCGGCGAACATGAATGACCCTATTGATGTGCTTGGTGACGCGCTCGCGGATAGGTATTTGCAGGCGATGGATTTAGTGTTGGCGCAGAAGCAAGTTGACGCGCTTTTGGTGATTTTGACGCCGCAGGTGATGACGCAAATTAAAGAAACGGCAGAGGCGATTGTGAAGATGTCGAAGAAGCACAAGAAGCCGATTGTGTGTTCGTTTATGGGGGGGAGCAAAATTCAAGAGGGTGAAAAAGTTTTGAACAAGTATAAAATTCCGTCGTTTCGGTTTCCGGAGAGGGCGGTGAGGGCGGTGGCTAGAATGCGGTGGTGGAACGAGTGGCGGCGGGTCTCGCTTCCCCTCCTTTCCAAGGAGGGGTCGGAGCGAAGCGACGGGGGCGGTTTGCCGTCCGGTGCGCTACCGAGAGTACGGGAGTTGATTAATGGTATACAAACGTCGCTGCTCACGGCTGCGCAAGCGAAGGCAAACCTCACCCGTCCACGATCCCATGCGAACGGGATCGGGACGACCTCTCCTCGGAAAGGAGAGGTGGCCAACGGTACCGTCGCCCTGTCCAGCCTCGAAGCCAACGAAGTTCTAAAACAATTTGGTATCAACACGCCACCAACCGAGGCCATCGCCGTAGGGGCGCACGGCCGTGCGCCCCTACAACAGGCGAAACAATTTGCCAAAAAACACGGTTATCCCGTCGTCCTAAAAATTTCCTCATCCGAAATGCTCCACAAAACGGAGGCGGGCGGGGTGATTGTAGGGATTAAGGATGAGGCAGGATTAAAAAATGCGTTTGAGAAATTACAAAATACAATCCGTCCACGTAGGGGCGGGGTTACCCCGCCCCTACACCAGGGTGGCGCAATAATCCAAATCCAATCCCAAATCCTCCACGGCATCGAAGTCATCGTCGGCATCAAACGCGACCCCAGTTTCGGCCCTGTCCTCATGTTCGGCGCTGGTGGGACGATGGCAGAATTGATACAGGATAGGAATTTACATTTGCTCCCGATTGACGAAAGCGCCGCGAAAGAGCTGATACAAAAATCAAAAGCCGGGAAGCTTTTGATGGGGTATAGAGGTGATAAGTCGTATGCGGTGGAGGCGCTGGCTAAGATGATGGTGCAGCTTGGGGCGATTGCAGAGGCGATGCCGGAGATAAAGGAGATTGAGATTAATCCGGCGATTGTGACGCGGGAGAAGGTGTGGGCGGTGGATGGGAGAGTAATTTTAAATTCATAATTATGAAATCAGCACAAAGACAAAAGATCGCCCAAGTAATATGTGAATCTGTAGAGAATCTTGTCCCGAAAGGAAAACTTTTGGTCCAAATACCAAGAGGCCGTATTTTGCGAGGCGTCTATTTTGAAAATTCGCAAACTCCAGACAGCTGCTATGTTTGGATATTTGTGCAGCCGCTCTATGTACCCTCGCCACACGTCGTGTTCAATATAGGTGAACGACTCGGTGGTGGAAGTAAGATATGGAAAGTGGAAGAAGCTGGTGCTGTCGCGTCTTTAGTGAAGAAAGAGGGTGTAGCCTTCTTTGGATCGATATCGTCGCCAGAAACTCTTGCACGTTGGCAATATTTAGAAGAACGTACTGATCCTTACGCTCTACAGGCACGAGCTTATTCGCTTGTTGCGTCAGGTTATGCGCAGGAAGGAGTCGATGCTTTACATGCTCTTACAGATTCTTTGACAAGCGACATTCCCTGGGTGCTTGAAATGAAATCTCGTGCAGAGCAGCTCGCTCAACTTGCTGAATCTAATTTGGAATCAGCACAGGAATCCTTGAGTCAGTGGGAGAAAGAAACAGCGATTGCACTTGGGGTGGATGATCTACGCTAAAATATGCACCCATTTACGTTTAAGATCGGTGGCGAAGCCGGCTTCGGAATAATGTCCGCTGGTTTGACGTTCTCAAAAATTGCCACGCGGTCGGGGTATTATATTTTTGATTATACCGAATATCCTTCTATCATCCGTGGCGGGCATAATGTGATGCAGGTGACGGTGGGGACGGAGCCGGTGGGATCGGCGCGGATGGCGACGGAATTGCTTGTGGCGCTGAATCAAGAAACTTTGAATTTGCATCAAGAAGAGGTGCCGGAAGGTGGGGCGATTATATATGATAAAGAGCAAAAGATTGATGTTTCTAAAGTTCCTCATGGGGTGCATTTGCTCGCGGTGCCGTTTCACCGGTTCGCGCGGGAGATTGGGGGCAACATTTTGATGCGCAATACGGTAGCGATGGGGGCGGCGGTGGGAGTGCTGGGTGGGAAGCTGCAAATTTTATTAGATTTAATTAGCGAAGAATTCGCGGCAAAGAAACCGGAGGTAGTGGCGAAGAATCACGCATGTGCGCGGGCGGGGTATGAGTATGTGCGGGAGAATTATCCGAATAATATTCTCACTGTGTTGAAGCCGCGCCGACTCCCTCCCCTCCGCCCCGCAGCGGCGGGGCACCTCCCCTCTGGGGCCGCTGCGAGCGGCCTCCCCCTGTGGCGGGACAGGGGAGGACAACAACTTGTTGTAACCGGAAATGAGGCAGTGGCGTTGGGGGCGGTTGCAGCAGGCATGCAATTCGTTGCGATTTACCCCATGACACCAACGTCGAACATCTTGCATGTGCTCGCACCGTTACAAGAACAATACGGTTTTATTTACAAACAACCGGAAGATGAAATTTCCGCGATCAACATGGCTATCGGTGCTTCGTTTGCCGGCGCGCGGGCGATGACGGCGACAGCGGGTGGGGGATTTTGTCTCATGACCGAAGGGTATGGGCTCGCGGGAATTACCGAGACGCCGCTCGTGATTATTGAAGGCATGCGGCCGGGGCCGGCAACGGGATTACCGACGTGGACAGATCAGGGAGATTTGCAATTTGTCCTCCACGCGCACCAAGGAGATTTTCCGCGCATTGTTTTGGCGCCTGGGGATGTGGAAGAAGCATTCCACATGACTATGCAGGCGTTTAATTTGGCGGACAAGTACCAGACACCAGTTGTGGTGATGATTGATAAATGTATTTGTGAGAGTCATTGGAGTGTGCCGGCGTTTGATTATGGTGATTATAAAATTAATCGTGGCAAGTTGGTTTTGAAAAAACAGAAAGAGTACGCGCGGTATGCTTTGAATGCGGATGGAATTTCCCCGCGCGCGTTGCCGGGGACGGGGAATCACATCGTTGCGAATTCGGATGAGCACAACGAAGTTGGTTATTCAAATGAAGAAGCCTTGAACCGTCGTCAGCAAATGGAAAAGCGAATGAAAAAGCTTGAAATGTGTATGAAAGAAGATATGCCGGAGCCGATGCTGTATGGTCCAAAAGACGCGGAGGTGACGATTGTGTCGTGGGGGAGTAACAAAGGTGTGATACTTGATGCGATGAAGGAATTGCCAAATGTGAATTATTTGCATGTGACTTGGATGAGTCCGTTTCCGACTGAGTCTGTAAAAAATATTTTGAAATCAGCAAGAAAAATAGTTAGTATAGAATGTAATTACTCTGGACAATTAATGAGTTTAATTTCGGAAAAAACTGGGATTAAGATTAAGAGCAACTTATTGAAATACGATGGCCGGCCCTTCTATCCAGAAGAAATTATTGAGAAGGTCAATTCGCTGTCATTCCGAGCGAAGCCCCATGGCGGGGCTAAGCCGAGGAATCCCTTGACCTTTAAGTCGCAACGGTCAAGCGATTCCTCCACTCGCGCGAGCTCGGTCGGAATGACAACTTAAAAATATGTCCACCTCACAACAATTATCTACCCCCAACATGTGCACCTGGTGCCCCGGCTGCGGTGATTTTGGTATTTGGACGGCGTTTAAGCAAGCTGCGACAAAACAGGGATGGGATAATTCTAATACAGCAATTGTCGCTGGCATCGGATGCCATGGACACATCGTCAATTTTATAAAATTAACAAGTTTTGAGGGTTTGCATGGCCGGCCAATTCCAGTGGCGTCGGGAATTAAGATGGCAAATCATGATTTGAATGTGTTTGTGTTTACGGGTGATGGGGATTGTTTGGCGGAAGGTGGGAATCATTTTATTCATGCGGCACGTCGCAATCAAAATATCACCGTAATTCTCCACGACAACGCGGTGTATGGTTTAACAACCGGCCAGACATCACCGCGTTCGCCAAAAGGTTTTAAATCGAAGTCAACGCCGCAGGGCAACATCGAGGAGCCGTTGCACCCATTACGCATGGCGCTCGCGGCTGGGGCGACATTTTTGGGACGTGAGTACGCGGGGAATATTCCACAGCTCACGGAGCTCATGATTAAAGCAAGCGAACATGAGGGTTTTGCCGTGGTGCAGGTGCTGCAGCCGTGCGTGACGTTTAACCATATTTACTCGCACGCGTTTTACCAAGAGAATACGTACGCGGTTGGGCCGGACTATGACCCGACGAATAAAGTCGCGGCGTATGAGAAGTTGCTCGAGTGGGGGGAGAAGCAGATTCCGGTGGGGGTTTTGTACCAAGTTGAACAACCGACGTACGAAGAACAAATTCCACAGATCGGGAAGAAGAGTTTGGTGGGGCAGGGGGCGAGGAAGAGAGAAATAAAAGATTTGTTGAAGAGGTATCAGTAAACAATCTGAGTATTAATTTTCAATTTTCAAACAATGAAATAATGCTTCAATCTTTCATTTGTCATTCTGAGGCCGCAGCCGAAGAATCCCTGTCTCAACTGCCAAACGAACAGAGATCCTTCACTACGGCTACGGCCTTCGTTCCCGTTCGAGGGCCTGAGCGGCCCCTCAGGGCCAGTCGATGGCAGGATGACAAGTGGAAACAGTTTCATTGCCTCATTGTATCATTAGACATTGTTTGAAAATTAGAAATTATGAAAATTTTACTTATCTACGCCACCAATTCCGGCAGCACCTACCTCGCCGGTTGCATCATTCGCGACGTGCTTGCCAAGAAGTACAATGTTGTGGTGAAAAAAACTGTGGAGGTGGATCCGAGTGAGTTAGAAAAATACGGTGCAATCATTTTTGGCTCGCCGAGTTGGGATTTCGAAGGTAAAGAAGGGCAGCCGCATCAGACGATGCTTGTGCTCATGGAGAAGTTGAAAGGTACGAATTTTTCCGGCAAGCCGTGCGCGGTGTATGGGTGTGGCGATACTTCGTACACGCATTTTTGTGGGGCGGTGGACGAGTTAGAAAAATTTGTGGCGGCGGAAGGGGGAAAGTTGGTGATGGATTCGCTCCGGATTGATGGGTATTATTTTGATTTGCAGAAGAATGGAGAGAAGGTAGAGAAGTGGGCGGGGGCGCTGGTGAATAGTTTAAAATGAGGTTAAAGATTT
>DATDTU010000099.1:0-3212 GCA_035290705.1 Patescibacteria group bacterium | reverse complement strand
CGCCGCTGTCCCGCATCTCTCCAGTCCAACCATGATTGCTTGCAATGGCTTGCTCTTCGCTGTTCACCATATACACCATCACATGCTTCTCCGCCACCATACGGCGCGCGAGGTCAAAATAATCACTCCAATGCTCAAAAGCAGTGGTGCGTACTTTTTCCCCAAGAATATGAGTAAGGTCACCGAGTAACTGCTTTCTATCTCTTCTCAGAATCCCCTTTTCGTTATACCCATACTCCACCTCATACTCCACTTTTTCAGTAAAATTTTCGCTATTCAATTGTAAGCCGTCAACTTCTATCGGCCCGATAATTTTGAGGAGTTCCTCAACGACCGTCGGCGTAATTCCAATCACCGCGTCAATTTCACTGGCCGCCACCCCCCTCTCCTTGCTATAGAGCTCCAAAGCTTTCTCGCTCGAACTCACAAAATCCGGCGACCAGTTACTATCACGAAAATACCATTTAGAAACTCCGAGGTGTTTTTTTATCGGCTCCGGCGGTACCGACACCAAATCTTTTGGCGCGGAATTATCTAAAATTTCAGTTCCTTCCACCTTTACAATCTCGGCGCTGCCTTGGTTCATGCGAATTACTCCGTAAGTACCAATAAACCCTCCTCCGGGGCGGAGTTCAGTATTATTAAGCAGAAGTAATAAATAGGTGCGCGGTTCACCAAACCCGAGAGCTTCTCGTAGCAAATTTTGTTCCGCTGGATCTTCTACTATTTTATTCGTCACCGTATCCACCACAAATTCCTGCAAGGCGCCATTTTTATACCAGGAATATAAAACAAAACCTCCAATACTTACGAGGCCAAGAAAAATGACCAAACCGATGAACAAAACTTTACGAAACATACAAGCACTTAACAACCCGCCGCAGCGGGGTGTTGGCTGTCATCTTGCCATCGACTGGCCCTGAGGGGCCGCCCACTCGGCCGTGAGCTCGTGGCCGAACGGTCAGGCCCTCGAACGGGAGCGAAGCGACCGCGTGTCGCCATAGCTTTAGCGGTGGCACAAAGATCTCTGTCGGTCGTTTTTTCGCCAATTGGACAGAGATTCTTCCCCGCCAGCCGGCGGGTCAGAATGACAATGGGTGAAACGATAAATGGGTTCACAGTAGTCTCATTGTAGTCTACCCACCCCCCTCGTGTCAACGAAACACGTATCCGGTAATTTTAGAGCTACGCGTTCACGGTAGTCTCGAGCGCGGTTCTTTTCTTGGTAGAGACATTGAACCCCAAATACTTCCCAAACATCAGGTGCGTGACAGCATCAAGACACGGCAAAGAAGAAAAAAAGATGAGAGAAACGGGGAGCAGGAGCCATTGCAGTATCATATAAATATACTTGTGCGGACTATGCCCTTCGGGCCGAGGCGGCAAAATAAGCATGCTCATGATGGTAGAGACAAACAACCCCACCATGGCCAGCGTCATAAGCACTTCGAGCATGTGCGGCGTATTAAAGAATAACGTACTCTGGCGCACCTCTTCCCCCGCTACCCACAGCGGCAGCCGTCCGAGAATAGTAATAAGAATCGCCACCACCGCCCAGCTCCACTTGCCTTCCCATTCGTGAAACAAGAGAACCAGCTTTTTCCACCGCGAGATCATGGGGTGCTTTCTAAATTCCCACAGAAGATACGGAATATTCTCCGTTCCCCACGCCCACCGGCGCTGTTGATAATACAAATTTTTCAAACTTTTAAAAATGCTATCATCGTGCACCGTGTCCATGGAAACCGGCATGTAGAGCGGCGTCACCTCATAATCTCCTTCATAACGCAGCCAACATTGAAAAAAAATCCGCGAATCCTCGCTCACAATATCTTTGGCGTGCCCACCACAGTCAAGGGCCGCCTTAAAACTCATACTATGCGATGAGAAAGTAACGAGGTGTTCAATCCGCGCCAAACTAAATAACATCCAAAAACTGGTACCAAACGCCATGATACGCAACACCGATAGCGACTCCCATAGATTATTATTATACAACGTAATCGGTTGAAACGAGCTCCGCTCCGGACGCGGGTGGGCGGAGTACATGTACGTCAAATGGGCGAAGTACTCCGGATGAACCACCGTATCAATATCAAAGACAGAGATAATAACATTCTCATACTTCCAACCTTTCTCATCGGCATATTTTTTAAACTGCCACTCCGCGTAATGAATGTTCGATCCTTTGCCAGGGATCTCTCCCGGCACATTGGCGGGATGCGTGTAAAAAATCATTTCCGCGAACGTGCCCCCAAATGAAGCTTGTATGTTGCGTTGCAACGTTTGCCAGTGGTCAAGGCAGCGTTCCTCACCAGAAAAAACAACATACATTTGCTTTGCGGGGTAACTCGAACGCACGAGCGCCTGGAGCGTCGCTTCTACCACCACCCACCCTTCATTATAGACCGGCAAAAATATAACATTAATTTTTTCCTCCCAAGTTGGAAATTCTTGTCGCAGTTTCCCCATCCAATCTGTACGAACTGCCCCCCGAAAACGTCTCCACGAAAGAATAAGATAGAAAGAAAAATAGACTACGCGCAGCACCCAATACACGTCGAAAATCAAAATGACATAAATCATCGCGAGCGGCTTAAAAAAAGACAACGCGATACCAATAAGAATAGTAAGCCAAATGCTTAGGCCCGGTAGTACTTCGTACATTCGGTAACGCTGGTAATCGGTAAGCATACAACTATGACGAGGTGTTATTCTTTCCTCCGATGTGCGCTTCCCCACTATACTCAGCGCTCACATGACGACCAACGGGAGGAATCGTAACCAAAGCTTTCTCA
Organism: Patescibacteria group bacterium; assembly: GCA_035290705.1. Classification (GTDB taxonomy): domain Bacteria; phylum Patescibacteriota; class Patescibacteriia; order Magasanikbacterales; family GWA2-37-8; genus DATDTU01. Next base: position 414 of record DATDTU010000099.1, on the reverse strand, counting down.
AGTGTCTCATTAGTACTATCGAGCACTGCCTCAACCGGTATCTGCAAAGCCATCGCGAGCGTATTAGCCACCGTGGTTGCAACGCGCGTAGCAGTAAACCGCCCCTTCCCCACTACTACTAAAATTGCCTGTACGTCACCCAACTGCTTCTGCATTCCTCCGAGGAGTTCCTCGATCGCGCTAAGCACTCGCTGCCTTGATCCCGAACGAACTATCCGCTCTTCCCATCGATCAAGTATCTTGTAACGTACCACTATCTGCTCGTCGGATGAATTATCAATACACAAATACATAGTTGAAAAAATAAACAACCCGTCTTAAGTGGATTGTTCCACACGTATGCACTTCACGCATAACTCGTTTTTCACCAACTGTCATCCCCGTGAAAACCTGCCTACCGGCAGGCAGGCTGGG
>DATDTU010000098.1:0-14143 GCA_035290705.1 Patescibacteria group bacterium | reverse complement strand
GTAGGGACACCATCCACCTTGCCGAGCACCCGATTCTGCGTCACCACCGACCGCGCGAAACCCACGTTATACTCATAATCGAGCGCTTGCTTGAGCGTCCGCCCGGCATCCTCCACATGTTTAAGATACGCCCGCGCGATGGCGGCGTTACCCTGAAGCACGATTTTTTCCTTTGTATCCGCATCTGGTTCGTCCGTTACTTTGGAGAGTGAAACGTAAACGCCTTCTTGATTACCGGCCGTAGAAAATTTCTGATCACTATAAATCACTTGCCCATTACTGCCGTAATCAAACTGCATAATGAGCTGGTCGCCAATCGTAAGCGCGCTCCCCGGCCCATACGTCGCCCCCGCCATCTCAAGCACCGGCACAATGGAAACGAGCGCCGCCGGCGTGTAGGCGATGCCGCCGTAGCTCTCAATAATCTGGCTATCACTCTCCGTCGCCCCATCGTAGAACAAACTCATCTCAACATTATTAATCTCACTGCCAAAAAAAGTGTGGCTAATGACCACGCCTCGATCGCTCTCTTTGATAAGACTAACCGTTACCTGCTGACGACGATTTGCCGGCAGCACGGACCACGCCTCCGGCACGATGAGACTCCCGCCCACGTCTCCGGTGCCCGTGTAATACGGCAATTTCGGCGGCAAGTACGGCAACGCTGATCTCACGGCCGCTTTGGTTGATTGAAAATTCACTGTCGCGATATCTTTGCCGGTGCGCGCGATAAGATCCTGCCGATATTTCTCAAGCGGAGAATTCGGCCCTTGATAGCGTAAATAATCGTACCAAAAACTTTCCGTGTTAAATTGCGCGGTATCGCCTACCACCTCTTTTGAGGTATGTGTGTACGGCTTTACCACCGCGTCCAGCAGCACCCATTGCTTATTTGGATACTGCCCGAGCTCGGCCTGCATCGCCGCGGTGGAGGTGACTCCCTCAAACGAAAGCATGTTGTTGTGGTTTCCCGCGCGCTCGTCATAATCATAAAAAGCCTCCACAAACACCCACTCCATCGCGAGCTGGTTTTCGATTGAAAAATCCGCTTCATCCAATTTCTTCCCCGCGTTAGCGCTCTGGAGCGTATAAATCGGAATCTTGTTCCAGGCAAATGCGCCAAACGCCGTGCGCGTCTCCTGCACGCCCACGAGCTGTCGAACTTGTTCGGCCGAAAGTACCGCCACACTCTTTTTGTAACGCGCCGGCACTCCCGCCGCTCGCAGGAGCGCGACGAGAAGAGAACTCGTATCCACATCGTTACAAACCAATTCTTGTAAACACCCCACGCTACCTTTTTTGGCCCCATAATACGGTTCGTAGCTCACTGTATTGCGGACAAAATTCAAAATGTTCGTGGGGTTATTCCCAAGTGCCTCCGCGATATCGCGTATTTCCGGCGTAATTGTTACCTCGCCGTTATCCGCCCGCGTATCCTCGAGCGTCGGCAAAACCGACCCGTGCGCCAGGGCCGGAACGGCCGCAAAGGGATTGGATAAAAAATTAAAGGCCGTATCTTTTTCCTTCTTTTTGAACATCTCGCTGCCAAAATGTTGCACTGTCACCTCATCGCTCGAAAACCCAAACTTGGCTGGTTTGTCGAGCAGCTGTACCGTCTTTCCGTCAGTCATTCCCGGTTTTTTCTCCTCATCAGCAAATACGTTTTTAAGCTTTTCCACCACTCCTTCGGATTGCTTCTCCTTTTCGCCCCGGAGCATCCGCGCCTGGCTTTCCAACAAATCCAAATACGCGTCCCGCTTGTCTTCCCCCACCGGAAGTTTTTCTAGCCGTTCTTTTTCCGCTTCAATAAAACGCTCGAGTTGCGTCATCATCTCCTGATTTTTCTCTTTTTTCCCGGCTCGAGCCGCCCGCAACTCGCGCGTCATCGCCGTATACGTCAAAGGTTTTGGCTTTTCCGAAGTTATAATTTCTTGTTTATTTTCATCCTGCCGCTCTGGCGCTAGAGCCGACGCTTCCTCGCCCCCAATCTTTTCCCCTTCCACTGCCGCGGGCGCTGAGGAGCTAACCTCGGGCGACGTCGCCACTTCTTCTGCCGGAACGGTGAGTGTTGCCGGCTCGGTGATGGTTACCGGAGTTTTCTCGCTCTCTTCTGTCGTTGGAGCAGGCGGGGTAACAAGCGCCGCTTCAGTTGGTTCGGTTGGTTCAGTAACTACTGGTGTTTCAACAGTCGTTTCCAAAGGCGCCACAACTGGTTCAGCAGCCTCCTGGGCAAACACCGGCGCGAGCGGAGAAAGAAAACCCAGTTGTACCAAAAGCACCAGCGCGATCGCGCGAGAACCAAATGAAAAAAACGTTTCCATATCCGCTGTTTAAAAAATAAAAATCCCCGCCTCATGGGGGGATACATCCGAACGATAAAAGTCCCGCAAAACAAAAGCGCCGCCCCCATTCAGCACTTCGTACCTTGCGCGCGATGTAGTGTATATCATATAGCCAAGCTAAGCTATAGGTATAGAACAACACCCGACCAATCTTGTCAAGAACCTGCCGTCAAGCCAGCCGCTTTGCTCTGGCCTAAGTAACAAAACTGGCAAGATCCGCTCTACTCCAATAAACTTCGTAGCACCCAAAAAATGGCGATACCGAAAATAAACGGGAGCACGTGCAGCCAACGCCGCTCTCGCTTGAACTCTCGATGCAGATCGGGAATAAGATCCGAACAAGCAATATAGATAAACATGCCAGCGGAAAAGGCTAAAAAAATTGGTAATAACCCTGCAACGCGCTCGAGAAAATAATATCCCACCACGCCGCCAACCAGCGCCGTCAGAGCGGACAAAAAATTAAACAGCAAGGCTCGTTTCCGTTTCATCCCTCCGTAGAGCAGTACGCTAAAATCGGCAATCTCCTGCGGAATCTCGTGCGCCGCTATGGCAACCGTGGTGGCCACTCCCAAAACCGGATTCGTAAGAAACGCGGCAGCGATAGCGATGCCGTCAATAAAGTTATGTACGGCATCTCCAATCAAAACCAAAAGCGCTGGCGGTTTTTCTCCGTGTGTTTCATCATGATGATGGAACCACACCACGAACCGTTCTAGAAAGAAGAACAAGAGTATCCCTACCAACGTAAATACCAATATATTTCCGCCGCCGTCTCCGGCCTCCTCGAGCGCTTCCGGCAACAAATCGATAAATGCCACGACAAGCATGATGCCCGCGGCAAAACTCACGAAATGCGCGAGCGCGTTCTCGGTGTTAAGACGCTTCCACAACATTACCACAGCGCCGCTAAAAGACACGAGGCCGAGCGCGATGGTTGCTAGAATAATATAAAATAATGTCATACGAAATCATGGAATAATTATACGGCGCAACATAGTTGCACTTATTATAAAGCATACTGCACCTTACCCATACCGTCAAGTGCAACTGAGTTGCACTTATCCACAGCCGGACGCTTGACGAATAGCTAACTATTTGGTATTATGCTTGTATATGCAACTAAGTTGCATATTGGTTGAGCATCACCACAATGCTAAACCTACCAAAAGCCATCGAACCGACCTGTCTCAAACGAGCAGGTCGGTTTGTATTCGCCGTGTCTTGCGTGTTTAGCTAGTCGCAGTTATACTATTCCCATATGACAACCCCGCACCCCACATCCACCAAACGTTTGACCGCTGTTCGACAAGCTCTCTTGGCGATTTTTAAAAAGAGTTCTGAACCGCTATCGGTACCGACCATGCTGAAGGAATTAAAACGCAAAAAAATAGCCGCCAACAAAACCACCGTGTACCGCCAACTTGAGTCCCTGCTTAAAGCCGGGGCCGTAACCGAAGTCCGCATCGGCGACCGCGCCAAACAATACGAGCTCGTGGATAGCACCGGGCACCACCACCACCTCGTGTGCCTACGCTGCAAAAAAGTTGAGGATATCGATTTCCCCGAAGAACTGGAACGACAAGAAAAAAATATTTGGAAAAACAAAAAATTCAAAGTGCTCCAACACAACCTAGAGTTTTTTGGGTTGTGCCGGAATTGCCAGAAAAAAAAATAACATTTATATTCTCTGCTCGAACGTCTGGTTCCCTCTCCTTACGAAGGAGAGCCTGCCTGTCCGGTAGGCAGGGTTAGGTGAGGTTTCGCTCGCCCACTCACCGTCCATTATAATATGCATTAAAAACAAAACCTCCTTGAGCATAGTCAGGAGGTTTTGTTTTTAATCTTTAATAGATTTCTACAATCGCTTCAAATTCTTTATCAAAATCTCATATATCCCAATCGCGTAGAGCACCATACTCACAAAACTCTTCAGCGCTTCCTCGTTAATAATTTGCGTCTTGAGTACAATTGTCCAAATAAGCGAGAGCCCGAAGAGAACAAGGTAAATAACATTCTTACTCGGCTTCTTTCCGTAGCGTTTTGCGAGCCACTTGTAAAACTCGAGAATAAAGGACGATATGATGGCCAAAAGTAGTTCCATAGAATTGAACTAGGATAGTTATTGAATACTAACTGCCTCATTGCTCACTTCCCTGCTTAGCTTACTCACCTGATTAATCTTCACCTTATCATACCCGCCAAAAAGTAATTTAAACACCCGTCCACTCGCGAACGGAATCATCGTATCCGTGTCTGGATCATACGCGTAGATAGCGCTTTTGCCTTTCACCTTCTCAAAATACGGAGCCCTAAGTGGAGCTTTTGTCATAAGTAAATTTCTCGCCCAGTCATCGGGTAAATTACTGCCATAACATGTTTTGTTGGCAAATTTCCGATGAGGCACGATGTTCTCTGGTTTAATTTTATACTTCTCAACCAACTGACGCAACAGTTCGGTCAGTGTTTTGATCTGAGCATCCGTTGGATACTTGTCATGCCCCGGATCAAACCACCCTGCCATACAAATTCCGATACTAAAGGGATTCGCGTTATTCCCATGCCACCCAATCTCCGCGTCCGTCCGCGTCTGCGTCAATTTTCCGTTCCACTCAATAAAATAGTGGTAGGTAACATACCACCCCAAACTGCTCTTGGGCGCGTACGCCGGTTTCGTCTTCGTCCCCCAATTTTTGGTTTTATGAAAACTATCAACGCCAGCCACCGTGGTTTTGGCGCCCGCACTAGCAGTGTGATGGACGAGAATGTGGGTGATTTTGCGCATATATTATTTTCTGTAGAGACGCATTGCATGCGTCTCTATAATTGTACCACCTTTTTTATCTCACGATAATAGATCAACTATTTTCAAATCCTTCCGCACCTGTTCGGCCAACCCCTCTACCGTTGCAAACCGTTTCGGAAACCGCATATACCGTTCGGTCATCACCGTAATCTTCTTACCATACAAATCGCCACCAAAATCCAGCAAGTGAACTTCCAAACAATCTTTACTCGTCAAAGAATTAATTCCATAATAAAGCAACCCTCGGTGCGTCTGCCCATCGCTTTCGACGGTAGCCAAATACAAACCTTTGGGCAAATTCTGAGCGAGCGCCAAATCCAAATTCGCTGTCTTCGCTCCAATTTTGTCTCCCTGATTTTTTCCAGCTAGCACCGTTCCTATAATCGTGCGCGATCGTGTCATTCTCGTTACTTGGAAAACCGACAACACCAAAGCCAATCCGCCGAGCATCTGAGTCCACGACAACACGTTGCCATTTATAAAATAATCAAATAGCACTGCCGAGAGTGGCCACGCGAGCTCACATAAAGTAGAAAGTGAGGCCGGAATTTTCTTGAGTCCATAATAATAGAGGTACATCGCCATAGCTCCGGAGGTAAAAACGATGATTGCGAGCGTCTGCCATTGTTTAGTCGTAACCATCTCGCCAACTTTCCCCAAGTACGTCCAAGCCGGAACGAGCATGATCAGTACCGTCAGTCCAAACCTGAGCGCGGCGAGCAAACCGTAGTTAATGTTGCGCAAAGAATATTTTCCAAATGTCGTGGAAGACCCCCAAGCAAAAGCGGCCAGAAGCGCGTATGCGGCAATGAGACTCGAAGTTCCGACCAGTTTTTGAATAGTGAACGGATCCTTAAACGTTACCAAATACCCTCCCACTAGCGCGACCGCCGCGTACAGATAGAAATGTTTCGGAAACCGCTCGCGCAAAAAAATAGCTGCCAAGGTAATCGCGAAAATCGGCTGAAACTTCTGCAAAAGAATTGGTACTGACGTGTCCACGAATCCAGTCAGAAATAACGCCTTGGTAAAGAAGGTCGTCCCGAGCGCCCCACCAAACAGCGCCACCCAAAAAATAGCCCCCCACTGTTTTTTACTAATAACCTTTAGCTCACGACGATAGATAAACAAAAACGGAAGAAGCACGATAAAACCAAGCGTATGCTCCAAAAATACTACCAGCGTTGAAGGCAAGCTATAGAGCGAAGGGCGCAAAAATGTCCCGTCGAAACTCCAGAGAAGCGCGGCAACCACGACGGCCAGGGAACCAATAATAACGGTATTTGATTTATTCATAATCCTTAATTAAAAATAACAATACCACGATTATACGCCAAGTTAGCGCAATGGACAAGGACGGGGAATTTTGATAAAGTAAAGGCGGTTAGTTAGCCCTAAGAACTAAGCGATAAGTACCAAGCTGTAATTGTATGGCTTCACTGCTTAGAGCTTATCGCTTAGCACTTAAAACTTCGCCGCTATGTCAATAATAATCTCCGGCTCTCTCGTCTACGACCACATCATGAACTTCCCCGATTCGTTCAAGAATCACATCTTGCCGGATCAAATTCATATTTTAAACGTCGCCTTCATGATTGACCGCCTCGAAAAAAGCTGGGGCGGCACGGCTGGGAACATTGCCCATACCGCCAAACTGCTGGGCGCGGAACCAATTATTGTCTCGGCGCTTGGCAAAGACGGAAAAGAATATCTGGAACACTTTAAAGAAGCTGGGATTGGGACTGATTTTATTAAAATGGACAAGACTCAGCTCACCGCCTCCGCCTACATCACTACCGACAATGAAGACAACCAAATCACCGCTTTCTATGGCGGTCCACTGGGGCTGGGGGGCGACGTACACGTCCACAATATAAAAGAAGCTGTAAAAATCGCGCTCATCAGCCCCACTCAAAAAAGCGTGATGATCCAACACCTCAACGAGAGCCGCGAACGTGGGCTCACTGTCGTGTTCGACCCCGGGCAACAAATCACCGCCTTCAACGAACTTGAGTTGCAAAAAATGATCGGGCAATCCGACTTCGTTGTGGGCAATGATTACGAAATCAAACTCCTGCAGCAGCGCACTGGTTGGGACGCGCGAGAAATTCTCCAGAACGCCAAAGTACTCATCACCACCCTCGGTGAACACGGCTCGGTCATCACCACCCGCGAAGGCGAAACTATCGAGGCCAAGGCCTGTATCCCCGCCTCCTTCGACGACCCCACCGGCGCCGGTGACGCCTACCGCGCTGGATTCTTTGTGGGGTATGAGAAAGAACTTAATTTAAAAACCTGCGCCCAAATCGGCAGTGTCGCCGCGAGCTACGCGATTGAGACGTATGGGACGCAGGAACACCGGTTTACGAAAGCAGAGTTTGCTGAGAGATACCAACGATGTTACGATGAAAAAATCTCACTTTAATTCAAAAACGATACATGATACACGTAGCACGATACAATTCGATTATGTATCGTTTTACGTGAATCGTGTATCGTGTACTTTATGAACAAAGTTCTCCGCACCCTCGTCCTCTCTGACCTCTTCATCCTCAGCAGTTTCGGCCTCATCCAGCCGATTTTTGCCGTCTTTGTGCTCAAAATCATTCCGGGCGCTACCGTCTCTTCGGTGGGTTTAGCCATCGCCATTCAGCTCTTTACAAAAGCATTATTACAGATTATTGTAGGCAAGTGGTCCGATGAAGAAAAAGGAAATTGCCGCGAACTCTATACGCTTATTATTGGTTCCCTTATCATCAGCGTCGTGCCGCTCGGCTACATCTTCGCTTCTTCGCTCGCTGCCCTGTACCTCATCCAGTTTCTCTACGGCATGGGGCAAGCGCTCTCGTACCCAAGCTGGCGCGTAATGTTCACACGCTATACCGATCGAAATCGCGCCGGGTACGAATGGGGAGTATATGACACAGTAGTAAGCTTTGGTACCGCTGCCGCGGCTGCCATCGGCGCGTATCTAGTTGAGCAATATTCCTTCACCCACTTGTTCGTTTTCGTGGCTATCATGTCCTTCGTCGGCACCACGTTTCTGACCCATATTTTTCAACAGGAATTTAGCTGTCGAATACCGACGCATAAACATAGTAAATAATTTAATCCGAATTCGCTAATCTTTTCCGAATCTACAAATATCCTAATAATGACGAATTATTGTAGTATTTGTGGGGATTAGGACATTTGTGGATTCGGCCTTTATTCGTAAATTAGGATTGCATTAAAATTCTATGGACTATAAAGTAAAAGATATCTCGCTCGCCGACTGGGGTCGCAAAGAAATTATCCTCGCCGAAAAAGAAATGCCGGGATTAATGTCATTGCGCAAAAAATATAAAGGGAAAAAGCCACTCAAGGGCGCGCGTATTGCGGGCTGCTTGCACATGACGATTCAAACCGCGGTACTTATCGAAACACTCACGGAACTCGGCGCCGAAGTCCGCTGGAGCAGCTGCAACATTTTTTCAACCCAAGATCACGCTGCCGCTGCCGTGGCCGTAGGCCGCGGCACCCCGAGCGAATCGCCTCGCGGCGAGAAGTCGAGGGGAGGGATTCCGGTGTTCGCTTGGAAAGGTGAAACTGAAAAAGAATACTGGTGGTGCGTGGAACAGTCGCTCAAATTCTCAAACGGAAAGGGCGTTGCCCGCCGTAGTCCCGGCTCACCCGGGACGGAGGTGGGACCAAACTTGCTGCTCGATGATGGTGGAGACTTAACATTAGTCATCCATGAGAAGTATCCCAAAATGCTCAAAGAAATAAAAGGCGTCTCCGAAGAAACTACCACCGGCGTCCATCGCCTGTATGAAATGATGAAAAAAGGCACGCTCGGCACCGTCGCGATCAATGTGAACGACTCCGTCACCAAATCCAAATTCGACAACAAGTATGGCTGTCGCGAAAGTCTGGCTGATGGCATCAAACGCGCGACTGACATCATGATTGCCGGCAAGGTCGTCGTCATTGCTGGCTTCGGTGATGTCGGCAAAGGCTGCGCCCAAAGCATGGATGGTTTTGGCGCGCGCGTGCTCGTGACCGAAATTGACCCCATCAACGCGCTCCAAGCCGCCATGGAAGGGTACGAAGTAGTCACCATGGAAGACGCCGCGCCAATCGGCGACATTTTTGTCACCGCCACCGGCTGCTGCGACGTCATCACCGGCGCTCACATGAGCAAAATGAAAGACGGCGCCATTGTCTGCAACATCGGCCACTTCGACAGCGAAATTGACGTCGCTTGGCTCACCAGTCAAAAAGATATTAAGGAAGAAAACATTAAACCGCAGGTTGATAAGTTCGTTTGGGACAATGGTAAATGTTTGATTCTCCTCTCCCGTGGCCGTCTCGTCAACCTTGGCAATGCTCACGGGCATCCAAGCTTTGTCATGAGTACCTCGTTTACCAACCAAGTGCTCGCTCAACTTTCACTTTGGACCGAAAACGATAAATACGAACCGGGCAAAGTCTATGTCTTGCCCAAAGAACTAGACGAGGAGGTTGCTCGGCTCCACTTAGATAAGCTCGGAGTAAAACTTACTAAGCTTACCGAGAAACAACGTGACTACCTTGGCCTCACTCAAGGCGGGCCGTTTAAACCGGAACATTATAGATATTAATTATATGGGTGAACGCAGCGATAAAAACAGAGTGGAAGCAATAAAAGCGGAGATGCGCGCCGAACAGGAAAGAGAAAGCGCGCTGAAAGCCGAAGCAGTCGCGGCGCTGCTTACTAAACCCAAATCAAAAGAAAAAATATTTGCCTATATTCATACAGCGGTAGTAGAAGGGATGGAAAACATCAAACAACAGTACCCCTCCATCGTGGAGATGGCACATTTGCTACCTGCGCCCGAAGCAACGCAGGAAAGCCTGGACTTTGTTGAAGAATACGAAATGAAAAAAGCGGAGGAAGCTGGAACGTTAAACGACTTTCTAGAAAAGCTTGATTCAGAAGAAGAGGAAGATGTATTCAGAGAACAGATCGGGGCATTAGAAGCTGCTGGCGAGCGTGATTTTATACCTCAATTATATACCGAGAAAGCCATCACCGAATTTCGAACGCATGCCATGCTGACCAAAATCCATCTCGGCACTGCCGAAAAAACCATTGACTGGTACGGAAAGGCGTTTTGCGCCCGACTGATCTCAGAGCTTGCTGCCTATGAAATTCCGATTCCTGAAGAACTAGAGCACTTTGCCACTCGCCCGCATAGTGAAGCGGCTCTTAAAGAAAAGGCGGAGCTCAAAAAAATAAAAATTGAGGTAGAAAAAAGGCTTAATTTGAATCCTGTAAACGATCCGGCTACAGCAGAAAGCGATCGGCAGTGGCGGCTTCAGAGTGCTGAGCGCGCAGAACTAGAAAAATTTTTAGAAACATATCCTGATCCGCGTGCATTTATTGAAAAACTGTTAGGTGATAAAACAAAAAAGAAGCGGCCTGCAAACTAAACCAATTGACCGAGCGTGCGGGCTCGGTCTTTTTATTGCCAAAAACCAAAAAATAGCGTTTACTATAGGTACTATGGCAAAAATAAAATTCGGCAAATTGCGCACGGTATTCAATGGCAAAATCTTTCGCGTTAAACAACAGCCAGTTACGCTCCCCGATGGCAGTAAAACGACCTACGAATACTGCGAACGACCAGCGAGTGTCAGCGTGCTTGCTTTTAACGACAAAAATGAACTTCTCCTTATCAAAGAAAACCGTGTTGGCTACAAACACAACGTCTGGTTTCTCCCGGGCGGACGCGCTGACCACCACGGCGATACTCCCAAGAAAGCCGCTATCCGAGAACTGCGTGAAGAAACCGGCTATCGCCCCAAAACCATCCGTCTTCTACAAAAGAAAGCTCCAGCCAGCACACTTATCTGGGACATCTACCTTTTCGTAGCAAAAGATTTAGTATTAGATCCACTTCCTAAAGACAAAGGCGAAATTACCAAACCCTATTTCGTTCCACTAAAAAAGGCAGTACAAATGGCACTCGACGGAACGATCGAGAATGAATTTATTGCTTATGATATTATTCGATTTAATGAGATGGTGAAGAGAGGCGAATTTAAATGGTAAATCCCGTAACACATAACACGTACCACATAACAATCGTGATACGTGATACGTGATACGTGATCGTATGTGGTTTTACCTACTCCTTACCCTCTACTCCCCACTCCTTTTCATTCTCGCTTGGAAAAACTTCCGCCTCGCCATCGGCCTTTTTATTATTTCCCTGCCGAGCTATCTCATCCGCTTCAACATCGGCCCGTATCCATCTACCCTTCTTGAACTGTCTTTCGGCATTCTCTTCCTCGTCTGGCTCCTCAAACATGCTCGCCGTGATTGGGCCAATATCCAATATCTAATAACCAACAACAAATTTTTTTCTGTTTCTTGTCTCTTGTTTCTTATTTCTTCCATCGCCAGCATCTTCGTCAGCGACATGTGGTACTACTCGCTCGGCCAATGGCGCGCGTACATTTTGGAACCGATGGTGGTGTTTGTGATGTTGGTGGGACGAACGAAGACGCTCGCCCCGAGCGTCTCTACCCAGGCCGATGTAAACGACGGTGAAGACGCGATAAATCGCGTCTCTACAAAGGATTTAATTTTATTCCTCACCCTTTCCACCCTTAGCATCAGCCTCGTCGCCATCCTCCAAAAATTCACCGGCTCTCTCTACCCACCCAGTCTCTGGGACGACCAGCTCTTCGGCCGCGTCACCTCTTTCTTCACCTCACCTAACGCCGTTGGCCTATATCTGGCTCCAATAATACTCTTGGCTCTAAGCGTCATTGCGAGCCGAGTTCGCCTTTCGACCCTTGCTCAAGGCGACCCTGAGCCAGGTCGAATGGGTCGCACGAGGCGCAGCCTTTCGACTCCCGCTCAAGGCTACCTCGAGCGGAGTCGAGACGGTAGCAATCCCCCGGCTTCCCCTACAAAACCAAGGGATCACGACGTCGCTCGTTCCTCGCTCCTCGTGATGACGCTAGCTGTGGTGTCGGCTGCCCTCGCCATCCTCCTCACCCGCTCCGAAGGCACGTGGGCCGCGCTCGCCGCCGGTGTCGTAGTATTCGCCTATCTGATCGGCTACAAAAAAACAGCCGTTGCGGCTATTGTGGCTGGGGTATTGGTGGGCATGGCCGTTCCACCTTTGCGCGAGGCGATTCTTTTTCAAGATCAGGCTGGAAAAAACCGTTTAATACTATGGAAATATTCCACCGAATACCTCACCGAGTCACCAAAAAACTTTATCTTTGGCCCTGGCATCCGCCAATTCTTTCGCAAAATCCAAAAACCGTATTACGACGTAAAACAGCTCGAACGCCTTGTTTATCCTCACAACATCTTTCTCAACTTCTGGACCGAAACCGGCTTCTTCGGCCTCGTCGGATTCATTGGTATCTACTACTCTCTACTTTCTACTTCCTTCTCCCTATACAAACACCGTGATACAATACTCGGTGCCGGACTCATTGCGACACTCGTGGTAATATTTGTTCACGGCTTGGTGGATGTGCCTTACTTTAAAAATGATTTAGCAATACTATTTTGGATACTAGCTGCTATTGTGCTAGGTAGTGAAATTAAAAACAAAGCACTGGTTTAAATTGGATAACACGAATGGCCTGCTGGCGCCGCAGCGCATTCGTGTTATCCAAAATCTGACACAAAGAAATAGCCTATGTATTATCTATATTCCCTTCTTACCGCGCCAGGAGTAATGATTCATGAGTTAGGTCATGCTTTTTTCTGTTTCCTCGCCCGAGTAAAAATTCATGAAATCAAACTGTTTCGCTTTGGCAACCCGGCCGGATACGTTAAACACGATGAACCAAATAATTTTTACCAGGCGGTCTTCATTTCTTTCGGCCCGCTCATCGCCAACTCGCTCGTTGCCCTGTATTGTTTCGCACGCTTCGTTTATCCAAATTACTCTTGGCAAAATCTTGTACTCCTCTGGCTCGGAATTGCCGTCGGCCTTCACGCCATCCCCTCCACCGGCGACGCCAAGTCTCTCCTTGCCACCACCAACTCCCGCGTCTGGCGCAATCCGTTTGTTCTCGTTGGCTATCCATTTGTATTGCTTATCTATCTGCTCAATATTTTAAAACGGCTGCACATCCACTTCATCTATGTAGCCGTTCTGTTTTGGCTGGGGAATATGTATCTCAAAATGTAGCTGTAGGGATTGATTGTCCCGCCGCAGCGGGATCCCGTTCACTACGGGACAATCAATCCCTACAAATGAAGGAATTAAATAAAAATACCGCTTGTGAAGCGGTATTTTAAAATCGTTTTCTTACGATTACTCCTTCCGTCCGTTGTCTTCTACTCCCTCTTTGCTCTTCACCCACCCGGTCTCGTTAAAGATAAGAAGAAGCAACACGATGAGCGTCACGGCAACCGACAAAACGTACATCTGAAGCCCTACTGCCATTCCCACAGCGGCTGACATCCAAAGCCCCGCCGCGGTCGTTAAGCCTTCTATGTGCCTCTCGCGCTGCATAATAGTTCCAGCTCCTAAAAAGCCAATTCCAATCACGATTTGCGAAGCAACCCGAGACGTGTCCACCTGACTTCCTTCAAATCCATAGGCGGAAAGAATGGTAAACAACGCCGCGCCTGCCGTCACCAAAGCATACGTCCGCGCCCCTGCCGCCTTCCCCCGCACCTCCCGCTGCCACCCCAAAATTCCACCCAAAACTATCGCGAGTACAATTTGACCTAAATAATAGAGTTGTTCATGCATAAAGTATAATACTAATTATTCGAATGTATACGAATGATACTAATGCCGGTTGGCTATTTGTAACATTAGCATACATTAGTATTATTGGTATTTTATATTCGTAGTATACCACTTATTGACTTTCCCGTGAACAATTGATATCCTTCCTTTTACCGTTAAAGCAAAGTGGGCCTTGCCCACCGTAGCTTTTCCGCTCGCCTGAGGCGAGCCGGATCCGCCTTTGGCGGAAGCGTAGGAGG
>DATDTU010000097.1:0-3218 GCA_035290705.1 Patescibacteria group bacterium | reverse complement strand
GAACTTCACCTCCTCGCGAGGTCGGGCGCAGGTGGTGCAGTGTTGGGGTGTTTTTGTCATGGTGCCTCCGTAAAGAACGGCTGTAGTATAGATGACGGAATTGAGGAGGTTTTGAAACAAAAAACCACCCCTTCAGTTTTGAGGAGTGGTTTTGTGTTGTCTTCTTAAGTTCAATAATATCCGTTTAGTATTTTTTTATATCCTACATTTTCGTCACAGTCGCCTCATCCTTCATCTCACTCCTCCCACATCCACAATTCCCCCCACACGCGCACCCTTGTTTCACTTCACCCATCGCCATCCTACACCCCTTGCAATGACATTCAGTCTTCACCAGTCTCCATCGCCCTGCCCCGCCGCCCACCAACGCGAGCGCGCTACCCAACATCGAAAGCGGAAGGAAATAGCCCGCGAACGAGCCGCCGCGGTGAACCGTCGCCATGGCCACCACCATAATAACCGCAAGCCAAGCCGCGGCATAGCGCGCGTAGACGCCGAGCAGCACCATCAAGCCGCCAACGAGTTCAAACATCCCCACAAAGTATGCCCAAAAGTCGCCGCCACCTGGCAATCCTACTTTTCCAGCCATCATCATAGCCGCTCCCGCGTGGTTTGGGCCAAGCTTGCTATAGCCCATATACATAAAAATGACGCCGACAACGATGCGCAGGGCAAGCATGCCTGCTGCTTTGAGGGTGGAGTGAGTGCACATGGTTTTGCACATAGCGAAGTTTGGTTAAAAATAAATGTTGTAATGTAATCCGAACCTACGAATTGTAGCCGAATCCACAAATATCCGAATCCAACGAATGTGTTACTCTTTGCCGCCCCCATTTAATATGCGTTTAGGGTGAAGGCGCTCATCGCGGAAATTTACTAGTATACCTAAGGCCATATTTAAGGTCTTAAGATACCGTCGCACCTGATCGTAATCGTCTTTAGTAAGATAATTCCGAAACTTTATTTCCAAAACAATTTTGTTATCGATCAAAAAATCTATTCGGTGTCTGCCTGGTTTTTCACCTTCATGGACCACCGGAAGAATGTACTCTCGTAAGTAAGGGACCGTCCTCTCTAGCAACTTAGCCTCGATAAGATCGCAAATCTGTTTTTCACTGGCAAACCTACCCACTTCATTATGAACCTCGAACAATATTCCATTAACAATATACGAAAGTTCTTTATGCAAAATATGCGTCATACCCCCTCCTTAATTCGTTATTATTAGGAAATTTGTAGATTCGGACAAGATTCGTAGATTAGGATTACATTTTGCGTTTGCGTGCTCTGATTATATCAACAATCGTAAATGGCGGCAAACTCCAATCCATCATGAGTTTTATTTTGCGCTTCAATCCCGGCATGAACATCACGTAAATAAAACGACGAAACCACCAAGCGATAAGTCCGGATAGCACCAGTCGGTTTTTAAGGACCACCAAGCCATAATGTTCACCAATGGGCATGACAGTTCCTTTTGACTCAAAGTGGAACGGCTTGATCTTTTTTCCTTGGAGTGTCGCCACAATATGCTTGGCTACATATACCCCCTCTTTGTGCGCCGCCTCACCAAGTTGTGGCGCGGGTCGCAGCATCCCTGGTGGGCAAAAGAACGCAATATCACCAATAGCATAGAGCGAGGGGCAGGTAGCGTAGGATAAATAATCATTGACTGGGATACATCCCTTTTCAAAACGATCCATTGCCAAAACATCAGGAGCGATATTTTTTATTCCCGCCGCCCAAATGGTAATGGTGCTAGGGATTTCTGTTCCACCCTCCAAAACAGCCGCCTTCTCGGTAACTTCTTTTACCGCTTTGCCAAAGTAACATTTCACCCCAAGCTTGGTAAGCCGTGCGAGTGCTTTACGTTGGGCTGAAGGGGGGAGTGTGTTCGCGACTGTCTCCGCGCGTTCCACAATACTCAAATTAAAACGTTTGTCCGGATACTCTTTGGTGAGTGCGGTACGCGCGAGATGCGCGAGCTGCCCCGCGACCTCTACTCCCGTATACCCACCGCCTACAACAGCCACATCAATGGTTGTATCCGATCCTTTAATTTTTTGTAAGAGCGCCTCGCGCAGCCGGAGCGCCTCGGGTAATGAATTGACGGAATAAGTGTGCATTTCGGTTCCCGGCACGGAAAAATAATTCGTCGCGCTCCCGAGCGCCACCACGCAATACGCGTAATTAATGGTTCCATGGTCTGTTTCCACGAGCCTTTCGAGCGGTTTAATATTTTGTACCGCTCCCTGCAGAAAAGTGTGAGAAGTATTGTTAACAACATCCGCGAAAGAAACAATCGCTTGCTCCGGTTCCACCGACCCCGAAACCACCTCGTGCAACAATGGTTTGAAAGTAAAGTAGTCATGCTTGTCTACAATCATGACCGATTTTTGTAGTCCAGCCCGACGCAACTTTTTTACGAGCGTACGGAATGTTTCATACCCGCCAATGCCGGCGCCAAGGATAAGAATGTCAGTTTTAAGAGATACTTGTGCCATAAAATTACAGGCTCATTATAGCATATTTAGTTATAAGATTCACTAGGGTAGTTGACACGTACTGTATTCATTGCTACTACTATAGATAGGCGCGTTTTTGGGAGTGATCCAATGGCCGAGGCGACCAACAAGAAAAAGAACCAAGTGCCAGTGGACAAGCTGCGAGTAGGCGAGCTCTTTGTGCTCCACCGAGGACAAGCTGTCCTCAGAAAACTCGAAGAGGAAATTGGAAAGGAGGGAAAAGAAGGTCCGAACGCCGAGTTCTGCGTGAGTAAGAACACCATCTACCTTGATCCCCATCTGCTTGTTTGGCGGGCCAAGGGGAGGGGATGGTGACCCCCAGTGAAGCAAAGGTGTAGGCCGTCACATAGCTTTTTTCCTATTCTCTTTTAAAGACGCGCCTCACCCAATCTATCCGAAGACTCTCTTATATTTTCGAGGGTCTTTTTATTTTCGTTAATTGCAGAGCTTCACCTTGACGAATTGCTCAGTTTATGGTAGGGTTTGAGGCCGGCCAAATGGGGCTGGAAACAAGGAGTTTACGGCCATGAACATCAAGAAGATCGCGGGCCTGGTCGTTTTTGTCGCGGTACTGTGCTGCTGCAACCCTGCCCAGGCGGAGCGGCCACGCCGCGCCAAGATCGGCATCACCGTGTTCACCCTCCTGGGTGTCGGCGCTCTCGGATCGGCGGCCGGCATTCTCGCCTTCGACCA
>DATDTU010000096.1:0-5675 GCA_035290705.1 Patescibacteria group bacterium | reverse complement strand
AACCCGCGGCGGTTCCGCAGCCGTGTTGCGCGAACGCGGCGGCGGAAGCGCACCCGTCCGCTGCTTCTGAGGAGGCGCCGGGGTCAGCTGCCGACCAGGGGTCGGGCGGCCGTGTTGCGCCATGGCTGACGTGGGGTTCGTGATACTGGCCGCGAAGCCGGCGAATACTGCCGCCACCAGGGTGGCACGCACAATCCTCTTGTTGATCATGGAAAATCCTCCTGCCCATTAGGGGCGGGGTTTATATATCACAGTACGTGGTAGATGTCAACCAACTCGGTCGGGTGTGTTTTTCGATCGTCTCACCCCGATTATATAAAGCCGCTGTAGCGCAGGCTACGTTGTTAATCGATTGGAGAATGACTTAGACTTACTGCAAGAACACCCCACCATATCATTTGTCCACCATACAAACTCCACCAAAAATGATCGAATAACCCACTGATTAAAATTGCTACTATGACAGATAGATATAGTGGATTGGTACGCCAAATTTTTCTAACAAGAAAACAAGAAAACAAGAAAACAATAGTAAATCCGACCACACCTACTTCCGCGATCATCAACATATACACATTATGCACCGGCTGATACTGCCATACCGGCCGCCATTTATCTTGTCGCCACAGCGCGTAGGTATATTTCCCCGGCCCAACGCCAAACAAAAAAGTGCTTGGATTTCTCGTGATGATCTGGGAGGCTTCTCTGTATTGATTCTGCCGTTCGGCAATAGATTTTGCTTCGAGCCGTGGGGTGGTGGAGAGGCGCGTGGTGAAGAGAGGGGTAAGGAGTAAAGAGTAAAAAGTAAAAAGTAAAAATGAAAATACCAGTTGTCGTCCAATGGACTGTAGGGGCGCCCTCGCACGATAGAGGATTGATAACAAAACAATCACACCGCTCGCTGCCGCGATCCAGGCGCCGCGGGAAAAAGAAAGAATGAGGCCGGAGAAAATGATTAATTGACCTATGGTTATAAGAATCGGAAGCCGCCGTCGTGTAGGGGCGTACTGCTGTACGCCCTCGTTGTCCGTTGATTTGTCCATTTTGTTACGATCCGACGACGGGGCGTATATCCCCGCACCTTCCGAGCCTCCAATAGACGGGGTCCCGCTGTGGCGGGACAATACGCCCCTACAATGTGATAAATACAACAACAATCCAATCACCCAACACACCGCCAGAAATCCCCCCAACATATTCGGTGAACCAAAGCTGCCGTAGGCGCGCAACCATCGTTCGTCACCAAATTCCACGACAAAATCCCCCAGTTGCTTGGCGCTATGATGGGCTAGGCCCAGCCATTTATTGGCAATGATCTCTTGGTTAAAAAATTGCCAAAGCGCGAGTACTCCTTGCACGACTCCCCCACTCCATAAGGCGAGTAACAGTGTCCTTGTGGGGGAAACAGAACGCGCTATGATAACCATGAGCGCGGCGCCTTCGAGCAAGCGAAACACAAATTGAAAAGATATTTTAGGATTGCTACCAAATACAATGTGCGCGATGAGAAACAGGAAAGCCGTGGCACACAGAAACAAACCTTTTTTATTTTTGCGCCACTCCGCGTTGAATCGGCGATTTTTAACGAGATCGGCAAAAAATAGTACGATGATAATCCACAACAGGATTTCCGTAGCAAACAAACTCCCGCTCCCATACTCCCAAAACCCACCATTCAAATAGGCCCAGTCGTACATGTAGCGGGTGTGCCAAGGTAATAGAAACAAAAATAGCAGTAAGAGCCAATGGATAATTTTGTTGATAGTCAGTGTCGGTTTGGAAAACATACCTTTTGGCCTTTGATCTTATATTAGAAATTAGGCATTAGGTGAATTAGAAATTATTATCTTCTGAACTTTTTCCAACCACTTCTCCCGATACACCTCCCGCGCATCATTCTCATGCAACTTCAATACACCGTCCGAAATAACCACATGATGATCGGTCATTTTTGCTTTTTCCTTGAGCGACGTCTTCATCATCCCCCACTGCAATTTCTTTGCCTCGTTCTCAATAAGATTGCCATAAGAACCATCCCACATTTTTTCCCACGCCGTTTTCCATACTTTTCCTATGTTGCCGTTTGCAATCGTGGCGGGGTGATTCGACGTTACGTGACTCCGAACAAACGGAAGGTGGCTCTTGGTCCAACCGTTTGCCGCGATGAATTGTGCGTGATGATCCTTTGGATCATACAGTGGAATCATCTGGTGAAGCCAATACGCGAAATGGATGTCGGGAGAAGCGGCTTGCCACGGTGATAGGTCGAGGTGGTCGGTATCGACGAAAAAACAGAGACAGATTCGATCCTTTCTTTTTTCGCCATACACTCGTAGCCCCAATAAGCGCAGAATAAGATTGGTAAATAAACGTACCAGCCAGATTCGTTTTTTTTCGGTGATGATAAAAAAATCAATATCACTTTCCGGGCGCGCAGTTCCCGCCGCTACGGAACTGGAAACAAAAATCGCGCGCAGAAACGGAATGGAAGAAAGGAGTTTGGCCGCGCGCTTGGCTTTGCATAGCTTCTGCTTTGTGATGCCGAGGCGTGATTCCTGTTTTTCTACCAGCTGTTCTTTGCCCGATAAAAAATAGCGCTCTTTTTTTGTCTGGAGGATGCTCCCCACCATCCCGCTTAAAGCGGTCTCAAACATTTCTCGGCTAACTGGCGGTGGTTGCCAAAGGAAACGAAATAACGCTTCCTTGGTAAGAGGAAAATCAAAAATGTCAAAGTACACCACTGTTTCTAAAATAGATTGTTCCAACGGCGATGCGATAGACATACTCAAAGCCACAGATTGTATCGTGATACGTGTATCGTGAACTAGTATACTGTACCTCGCGAAATAAAAAAAGCCCGGGATATTCTCCGGACTTGCTCTGTTTACTTATGTTTCATAGGAGTCACTGCCCCGCCGAGCGCGGCCTCGGGAGGAGCGCTTTTCTGTTTTTCTTCTTTTATCACCACATCCTTGGTAATCGTGTCGTCAACGACAATTTTTTCTTCGGTAATTTCGATGACCTGAGCAGGGCCGATGAGATAATGATGTTTGGCAATGAGGCCAGATTCAACAATGTACTGTTTGATAGCATGGGTATCAACATCAATTTTTAAATCGTGCACCTTGCCCAAATTGGTACCGGATTTGGTAAACACCGGCAAGTGCAGGAGAGATTGTAGGTTGATAACCATAGGAGTTAAGAAACTATTTTACCTTCAATGACATTCGGTTTGGCGGGACCAGGATCTTGATTATTTTTTGACTTGCGGAAAAGAAAAAGCTGTTGCAGGGCGGTAAACAGAGTGCTCAAAAACCAATACAACATGAGACCGGCCGAGAGCTTAAAGCCAAAAGCCACGGTCATGATGGGCATCATGTACATCATCTGCTTGTTCATCATGCTCATCATGTTCTCGTCTTTGGCTCCTTCGCCCGGGCCTTTGGGCAGGTTCTTCGCCATCATCATTCTAGCTTGCCAGAATTGCGCCGCGCCTGCAAGCACAGCCAGAACGATGTTGGGTTTAGATAAGTCGAGCAGGCCGAGGGAAATGGGGCTAAGCACCCCCGGGTTGTGCACGAAAGAGTAGAGGTTTTCAGCCAAGTTGGTGGAAGCAAGACCGTCGCGTAAAGCAAGGTAGAGAGCAATTAAAATGGGCAGCTGGATAAGCATGGGGAGACAAGAAGCAAAGGGGTTCACCTTATGATTCTTATATACTTCCATGATAGCCTGGGCTTGAGCTTGTTTATCAGTGGCGTACTTCTTGCGGATCTCATCAAGCTTCGGCTGGAGTTCTTGCATCGACTTCTGCGCTTTGATGGAAGAAGACGTGAGAGGATACAGGACTAAACGAACGAGAAGGGTAATGACAAGAATTACCAAGCCAATATCATGACCAGGAATAATATTATACAGGCCGACGAATAAATTGAAGAGGGGGGTGTAGAAAATGGGTTTGAGAAAAGCAAACATAGAAGGATTGTGCGTTAATCGATTGTAGGTATTGATTGCAATCAATACCTACCGACACCTCTTAAATAACTTTTGCTATTTATTCCGCGGCCTTTTCCTCACTCACCGGTTGTTCTTCGGCCGCCTCGGTTGCCACTTCTATCTTTTCAGCGGACTCTTCTGCCTTGGCTGGGACACCTTCTTGGAGCACATTGAGTCTCCAGCCGGTGAGTTCCGAGGCCAGACGCACGTTTTGGCCGCCGCGACCGATGGCGAGAGAAAATTGTTCCGGAATAACGTAGACGTCGGCGTTTTTCTCCGCTTCCTTAAGTTCCACGCGTACTACCTTGGCCGGGGACAGCGCGTGTGAGATATATTGTACCACATCATCGCTATATTGTATGACATCGATCTTTTCTCCGCCGAGTTCGGTGATAATGGTATTGATGCGTCCCCCGCGCTGGCCGATACAGGAACCAATCGGGTCGATAGAATCGTCGTTGGTGAATACGGCTACTTTGGCGCGGAAACCGGCGTCGCGGGCGACACCTTTGATTTCGATAACGCCACTCGCGATTTCGGGAATTTCCTGGGCAAAAATTTCCCGCACCATGCCGCCGTGATTGCGGGAGAGAATGATCTCCGGGCCACGCGCGGTCATTTCTACCGCGACCACATAAAATTTCATGCGGCCACCCGGGCGGTAATGCTCGGTCTGAATCTGTTGATCGGAGGGTAAAATAGCAGTTACTTTGCCTAAATCAATAAGAACCTTGCGCCCCTCTACTCGCTGCACCGTACCCATAATAATTTGACCTTCTTGCGCCTTAAAATCGCCAAAGACCATGTTGCGCTCGGCTTCACGAATTTTTTGGATAATGACTTGTTTGGCTGTTTGCGCCGCCATGCGACCAAAATCATGCGGAATCTCTAAATCAATTTCGAGCACCTCCCCCACTTTCGCGCTTTTCTTGATTTCTTTCGCTTTGGAGAGCATGATTTCGGTTTTGGGGTTGAAGCGCGGCAAATCGGCCACTTCTTCTTCGGTCAGTTCGCGCTGTTCTTCGCGCGCTTTTTCGCGGCGGGCCGAAAGTTCTTCTTGCGCTTTGGTGAGGACTTCTTCGTCAATATCATCGACGACGGTTTTAACGTCCCAGGCTTCCATATCGCCGGTATCGGGATCAAATTTTACTTTAATATTTTGCTGTTTGTTTCCAAAATCCTTGCGATAGGCGGCCGCGAGCGCGGCTTCGATGGTTTCCATGACAGCTTCATAGGTTAAATTCTTCTCGTCACAGAGGGCTTGAATTGCTTTGGTAATATCGGACATACCAGATGTTAGATTTAAGATTAAAGATTATAGAAAGCGTTGTGGTTGGTACATTATACAACAAAGAGCACTTTATTCAAAGTGCTCTTACTAAATACGAGTATACCATACTACATTTTTTTGTCAAATCTCTGTTTAAGATATCCTTTCAATTTACTAATGGCTAGAAAAATTAAACCGTATTGAATTCCTGCCATTAAAAAGGCTATGGCTGTTTCCCACCAAGCCAGAAAGGGTGGATATTTGTTTGATCTCGCGTATATAAGAGGATCAACGAGAGAATACAGCCACAAAATTATTTTGTCTATAACGATAGGTAGAGGAAACAAAAAATAATAAAATATCACTTCCGTATATTTTCCAAAATCTATTAGATCGGAGAGACTAAAAATCA
>DATDTU010000095.1:0-6164 GCA_035290705.1 Patescibacteria group bacterium | reverse complement strand
TTCGGGTGCCGAGAAAAGTGAGCAGAGACGCCAGGAAGAAGTTGGAAGATTTAAAGGGAGATTTGTAGTAGTGCACAACGGCCGTGGTGTACCATTGACTAATGGCTACGTGTATGTTAGGGTACCTATATCAATGAACTCATTTAGGGTTTCACCAATTGTCATTCTGAGTCGGAGCGAAGAATCTCTGTCCAATTCGCCAAACAACGACCGACAGAGATCCTTCACTGCGTTCCCGTTCGAGGGCCTGACCGTTCGGCCACGAGCTCACGGCCGAGTGGGCGGCCCCTCAGGGCCAGTCGATGGCAGGATGACAGGCCAAAAATGTTTGTCAGTTTTTGGCCACACTGAGCCAATTGTGGCAATAACTATAAATGAGTTAAATCATTATCTAACATTCTATGTTGAATAGATATATCGGAGGCATGTTGACGTTTTTCTTAGTGGCTACTTTCGTGGTAGGACCAACAGCTCAAGCTGCCACCGTGCGGCCGCGGCTTACCAACCGCGCAATTCTCATGAGGTCTTTGGAAAATGTTAGTAAGGCCAAAAGTTTGATGGTGATTGGTGATGTTCGGGCCACAGAAACACGGACCTACGATTATACTGATAGCTTACCTCGCACTGAATCCTTGACCGCTCAGTTTGCTACCTTTCTTGACATTACAAACGAAGATCATCCAAAAGCGTTGGTAACCGTGAGCAACCTTCAATTACAAGATGGCGGGGAAGTTTATCGCGGTGGAGAAGCGAATGTGCTTATCGATAATGATGTGGTTTATTTCTACTTGGATGTTTTTTCTTCTTTGCCAAAAGATTTTTTTGACTACTCAGCGCTCGAGAAGAAGTGGCTGCGTATCGATAGCAATACGTTCGGATCCATGGCCGGAGAAGAGTTTGATCTCGGGGAGTTAAAAAAGTCGCACAATTTAACTGAAGCTCAAAAGAAACAAATTTTAATGGCTTTGCAGACGTACAATGTTCTTCTCATCACTCGCGCTAAGGATGAAAAACTTGATGGAGTTGATGCGTATCGTTTGCAGTTAAAGCTCAACCGGGGAAGGCTCGTTGCTTTCTTGAATCGGGTGAATAAAATTGTGGATGGTACCTACATGACGCGGGCTGAGCTCACTGATTTGCGCCGAGAAGTTGCTACAGCTACTTTGCCGACGCTTGATTTGTGGGTGGATAAGACACAGCTTCTGCCTCGGAAAGTAACGGTGAATTACCGCCAGAAAGAAGTAGATACGCTGGGCACCAATATGCTCACCTTTGGTCTTACCGTGAATTTTTCTAACTATAACGATCTTCCAACTCCAATCGTTGCCCCGGCTCAGTCCGAAGACTTTATGGTAGTGCTGGAAAAAGTGTCGGCTGACATGAGAAGTCAACGCAATTCTCTCGAGACTGCTGTCCTGGTTACACCGGTACCAGGTTACTAAGATTTTTTTCTATCTACCCCGCAGCCGCGGGGTGGTTTTATTTTACCACTTTCCTTGTCCTCATCATTATACATGGCTGATTTCATGGCAACGCTCACTAGCGTTGAAAAAAGCGCGGTGGTACGCTATACTTTTTGGTATGGATAAGAAATGGTCACAAAAGGATTTTGAGTCTTTCTACCATCGTCATATCGATAAAGTGTACCGCTTTATCTTTTTTCGTGTTGGCGGCAATACTAATACTACCGAGGATTTGGTATCGGAGATTTTCATTAAAGCTCTCGATCACTTTGCCAATTATGACGAGGAGAAAAGTCGTAGTGCCTGGATTATGACTATCGCCCGCAATCATTTATTCAATTATTGGCGAGATACCAAAAAGACCCAGGCTTTACCGGAAGACAAAGAAGAAGACGAAAGGGGAGATAATTTTTGGTTTGCTCAGGCTCGGATGGCGTGGCAGAATGATGGAGAAAAACTTGAGCTACAGGAGCTCCTCGCACAGCTTACTCCCGAAGAACAGGAAATTGTAACTTTTCACTATATTGCGGGGTACAGTTATGCAGAGATCGCGGAGTTCAAAGGTACTACTGAGGGGGCAGTAAAAGTGGCAACGCATCGCGCGATTAAGAAATTACGAACGTTATTATAGGGTATGAATCTATTTTTTCGCTACAAACTATGGAAGGCGCGGCACTCTTTTTCTCCCACAAGGATATTCAAGCGCGAACTGCTTCATCATTTACAATCACTGTATCCCGCAGATACTCGAAGAGCCAGTTTTCGGTACCAACTCATTGGGTTTCGAATGGGGATAGCGACAGTGGCTGGTCTTATGGTGATAGGGAGTATAGGAACCACAACGTACGCTTATGCGAGTCCGGCTGTTGCTGAGGGAACAGTTTTGTATCCTTTGAAACAACAAATTGAAACGATAGAAGAACGATGGTACCGGACTCCGGAGCAAAAGGCCAAGTTTTATTTGCGACAAATTGAACGGCGGGAGGCGGAAAGAAAGGTGTTGCGGCAAAAGACCCAGCGTACCGCGAAGACCGAAGAGAGGATTGAGACATTGGAGGAGCGGCTTATCACTATTGAACAAAATTTGAAAAAGAATCAGGATGAGAAGATACAAAGAGCGGTGCGGGAGCGATTGGAGAAAAGGAAGCAGCGCCTAGAGCAAGAGCGCAGTCGCGGAAAAGATTCCAAGTGATTATTTTAATCTCCTAGGGGCCGCGTCGTCGGCCTCAGGTCGAGGGGATTTATTATATGGTGCAAAATTATATTTTATACACATAAAATACTACGTTCTATGAAAAAATTTCTTATTTTTTCGATCATGGGTCTCGTGGCCTTGGTAGGGGCAACTCCAGCGTTGGCCGGTAAAATAGACACAGTATCCGCTCCGGGGCGCGAGCGCTCGGAAGAGGTTCGAGCTGACAAGGCGGAGAAAAAGGAAACCAAAGAAAGCGAAAAGAAATTTGTTGTTCGCTCGGTAAAAGTAGCTGGAACGGTGAGCGAGGTAAAGACGGGCGCGTTTGTGGTGAAAGTAGCTGAGACATGGCCAAAGAAAGCGCAAAAGTGGGAAGGTGTTTTTCCCAAAGAGAATCAATTGGTAACGGTGAAGGTAGAAGAGAAATCAAAGGTGATCGCTAGGAACCGTCATCAACTTAGCCTAGCGAATTTTATCGTGGGAGACGTGGTTCAGGTTGTGGGTAAGCTTAACGAGGATGGCACCATGACCGCGGTAACTATCAAAAATGAAAGTGCCATCATGCACAAGGTAACGGCTAAAATTGAATCGATTGATTCCGCTACCGCTTCATTCACCATTAAACGAGAAGGACTCTTCGGCTTCCTTAAGAAAGGAGAGACGATGTGGACGGTGAAGACTGATAGTACTACTGAGTTTACCGTGCCGGGAGTGGACAACGCCGCGTTTACGAATCTGCAGGTGGGGGATAAAGTGCAGGTGCGTGGAATGGTGCGGGGTGATAGTAAAGAGGTGTTGGCAAAGGTGGTGAGGGTAAAGAAAGTAACGGCTCCAAGTGAAACGGTGGTGCCGACACAACAGTAAGATCTAGAAATTAAGTAGCCTCGTTAGTCGACGGGGCTATTTTTTCATTTAAGTCAAACTACAGCGATTGTGTTACTTTTTTGGCAGCAAAAAAGTAACCAAAAAACTGCTGGGGCGGCAGAACTCGCCGTTCGTTGTGGCGAGCAATACCTTTGTGCTTGGAGGCTCAAACAGCTGGCGCCCCAGACCCCGGGTGGTGAAAATCAACTTTTGTGATTGTTGGAATTGTGGATGTTATATTATTTTTTAGAGGGTAGCTTGATCAAGTACTTTGTTCACCTCTCTGTCGGCTTCTTTGTTTCCGTCTCGGAAGGTGTGACGATAGGTGACTTTTTTAAATTGGGAGGCGGCGTTATATACTTGCACGAATAATTTTTGCAATGTCGGTTCTTTGACTTTGAATTCGCCGCGCATTTGTTTTACCACGAGGAGACTGTCTAGCACACAATCCACTTCATCCGCTCCCAACTCTTTGGCTTTTTTTAAGGCGGAAACAAGCGCCGAGTATTCGGCGTAATTGTTGGTTTGATGCCCGAGGTACTCGCCGTAGGCGGCGATCGTCGCGCCTTGTTCGTTTTTAATAACTACTCCGAGCGCGGCTGGGCCGGGGTTGCCGCGCGCGCCGCCGTCGGTACACGCTGTTACTTTCATAGTATTAGTACGTTAATTGCCAGAGTCCCTCCTCGCCATCGATACTGCCGTTAAAGTAGGCAATACGTTCCTCGCTGTTCACTGCCAAGGCGGTGAGTTGGCCGTTAATAAATTCGTGGCTGATGAGGTAGTAGGGGAATAGCACCGTCACTTTATCGCTCCAACGCAAGGCGAGGGTGTTGTTGTTATCAAGCGGCACTACTTGCATGAGGCGCTCGCCCGAGCGGTTGAGGAGACGCGGTTCTTCGCCGATGGTGTACGTCCATAGTTCGTGCGGACTCCAGAGGAGTAGCCAGTTATTGTATGGTGAAAGAAAAAAGGTATCGGCCAGCACGGGGAATATCGTTTCTGAAGCAACAATTTTTATTTCTTCATGTCCACGTTCTTTCACCAACGCCTGCCCCTGGTAGGCAGTGAGGAGTTCCCACCCTGGTTGCGGCGAAACAGCGCCGCCCGCATCTTTTAGCGGCAAGAAATTATTTTTAGTATGGAGGGCGTCTCGCAGTAGTATCCATTGGCGGGTAGAGGTATTGAGGGTTATGGCCCACAGTGACGTGCCTTCAAGAGACCAATCGGCGTATGTACTCAAGGGAATCGGAGTAAGCTCACCGGTAGCTACGGCAAAACGGTATACTGAGGAAGTAGTGCTTTGGTTGGCAATGTATATTTCTGGTTGAGCAACATCAAGCCATTGTACTTTGGTGATGGAAGGAATTTTTTTAGTGAGATCTAGGGGAGAGTTTGACGGCTCACTCGCATCGACGAGCAATACAATTTCATACGGCGCCGGTAGGGTGTACAACGCCACATAATTATTTTCTTTTGCCCAGGTTACGTGTGGTTCTAGATTTTTTGGTAGATCGGTTAGAAATGTTACGGTATGAGCGCTGTTGTCTCTTAAGAATATTTTATTTTCTTCGACGGTGGTAACGACATACAAAAGGAATCGGCCATTGGGAGAGAGCCATATATTTTTTATTGCTCCCTTGTTAAGAAGAACAGGTTTATTTTGTTGCATCATTTGTATGTCTTTGAGGTAGAGGGTCTCTTGATTTTTTACTTCAACGGTTTTTTGCCAATCATGGTACTCGGGAGCGGTTAAACGCAAGTCGTATCTACCCGGAGTAATATTTTTTAAACGGATCGGCATCTTTCCCTTCAAGCGTAACCCATTGACGTGGACAGTGGCGTTTTTGGGGAGAATGTCGATACTGATTGCTCCAGTCTCGTTAAAAAGGCCATTATACCAATCATACCGATAGCCGGCGGTATAGAGAATAAGTAGGGGGGCGATAATAAAAAAAGCCGCTATAAAAAAGAGGAGCAAGCTCAGGCGAATGGGGCGGGTGAATTTGGTGCCGGGGTACTCCATATGAGTGAATGTAATCCGAATCTACAAATCTTAAGCCAAATCTACGAATATCCGAATCCTACAAATAGCTCTCACCAATAATTCGTTATTATTAAGATATTGGTAGATTCGGACAGGATCCGTAGATTCGGATTACAGTAAGGAGGGTTGCCAGAAGAAGGGTGTTTTGGTATACTAAATCATACTGTAAAAGCATCTAATCGTCAAAGTTGGTATGTCGTATGTTATTATAAACGGAGGGAGAAAGCTACACGGCGCGATTGATAATCAATCGTCGAAAAATGCTGCTGAAGCGATTTTGTGCGCGTGTTTGCTTGTTCGTGGTAAAATTGTTTTAACGGATGTTCCGCAGATTGAAGGCGTGAACCGGGTGTGTGAACTACTCACGAGCATTGGTGTTACCATTGACGCATCACAGCCAGGGA
Organism: Patescibacteria group bacterium; assembly: GCA_035290705.1. Taxonomy (GTDB): domain Bacteria; phylum Patescibacteriota; class Patescibacteriia; order Magasanikbacterales; family GWA2-37-8; genus DATDTU01. The sequence continues at coordinate 197 of DATDTU010000095.1, read as the reverse complement.
AGTTGGTGGTAGACGCTTCGAAAAATTTGAAGATGGGGAAAATGGACAAGCACGCGGCGCACGTGACGCGAACCTCTTTGCTTCTTTTGGGCGCGCTTGCCGCGCGGGAAAGGAAGTATAAGTTGTATAAATCAGGCGGGTGCCACTTGGGAGAGCGCACAGTACGGCCGCATCTCTACGCGGTTGAGAAATTGGGG
>DATDTU010000094.1:0-5584 GCA_035290705.1 Patescibacteria group bacterium | reverse complement strand
CTCCAAATATGAAACCTATCGCAAAGACAGGTACATTTTTTCGGTTGAAAATTCCCATACTTTATTTAGCCAACTCCATTATATAATTATCTACCGGCGCGTATTCGTCGGTCAAGATCGGCATGTCATTTGGCAATTCTGTGGTCAATAAATGGTCCAGAAATTTTTGTAACTCGGGATTGTTGTTTTGAAAACTCGGCTGCTGTTTTGATTTTAACGCGACCATCATAATGTTTTGCACGAGGTTTGGATTATTTTTGTCGAGGACGGGAAATAAGTACACTTGTGGAAAGACTGATTTGAATGTCCAATATTCCGCGCGCAAAAACTTGCCCTTATCTCCCCCGGTAGCAGAAATGAGATTTACCACATAGACTCCATCGGAAGATAAAGCAGAGTGAATTCGCTCCGCTGCTTCTTTGGTGGTGAGATGATGCGGTAGCGCGTGGAATGATTTAAAGGCGTCGCCATACACCACATCGTATTGTTTCTTGTTCCGGTTGAGAAAGGTTCGGCCGTCTTCGTGATAGATATGGAGCCGCGGATTATCTTCCAAATAAAAATATTTTTTAGCAAGCTCGGTCATTTTGGGATCAATTTCTACCACAGCAAGTTCAGCGTCCGAGTAGATCCGCAAAAATTCTCGGGGGAAGGTATAGCCGGCTCCTCCAATCATCACCGCCTCTTCAATATTGGGATGGAAGTGTTCGGCCAAACGGTAAAAATTGGTGTAGTCGAACAGGAGCTTGTCTGTATCCGCTAGCAAAATCCCCGATTGAACTTCATCGGGATTGGTCATGAGCACTCGCATTACCCGATTATCCCCATCCATCACCTCACGGATAATCACTCTGCTGTAGGGGGTGTCCACGTCCACACTATGTGGTTGTAGATTAATCGCTCCCACGTAATCGGCCATCGAAAACCCGAAGATGGTAGTAACCGCGGCCAGAGCCAAGAGCCGATAGTCTTTTCGAACATAGAGCAGGAACGAAGCAATTATAAGCGTAATTGAGAGCAAGAATAGAATGTTGGTGCTGCCAATGAGCGCTATGAGTATGAACCCAGCAAGGAAGGTTCCGACAATACTCCCCACCGTTGAAATGGCGTACAGGTTACCGACCGTAGCGCCAGAATGTGCTACATCTTGCATCTTCAGCCGTACCGCGTACGGCGAAACCATGCCAAGCAAAACACTCGGTACGGTAAAAAGCACGATTGTAGCCAACACTGCCCCGACGTACAAACTCTGAATGTTGTATTCGAGGTAGACGAGGATAGGCGTTTTGTAGAACGCGATGAAGATAATAAAAAGAGCAGCGATAAAAATATACGCTGCCAATTTTTTACTGCTCGGATTTTTATCGGCGAGCCGCCCTCCCCACCAGTAGCCAAGGCTGAGGCTCCCCAGAATGACACCGATGAGGCTTGTCCAGACGATGATGGAAGTGCCGAGGTATGGAGCGACGATGCGCGAACCAACTAATTCTAAAATCATGACTACCGCTCCGCAAATGAAAACAACTACTTCGAGAAGATACCGACGCATATATTATTTGGTAGCGACGACGCGCAAAGGAGTTTTGCCGTACACTTTTACCTTATCTCCGACGTCGAGAAAGTTGTAAATTTTTTCTACATCTTTGTAAGCCATGTTGACGCAACCGTGGCTCATGGGACGTTTACCAAATTGGTTATGCCAATAAGCGCCGTGGATATAGAAACTGCGCTTGAATTCTAGATTCCATTTGGTATTAGGATAATTATAATCCGCGCCGCGGTAATGGAGAACCGGACGCTTGCGGATGATTTCAAATTCCCCGGTGGGGGTTGCCCACTTGCGCAGACCGGTGGACACCGGGGCCGATCCGAGTTTGACTCCATTCATAAAATAGTGGATCTGTTGTTTATCGAGATCAACCTCCACGTGGCGAGAAACGCTTCGATCGCGGTTACCCTTAAGGGGGTTGTATCCGGTGAACACTTCGGCGGCATCCGGATGATTGTCGCCGTCGGTATCGATGTTTACTAAATTAGCTCCGAGCGCGATCTCCAAAGCGTCCGTCAACCCATCTCCATCGGTATCTACATCGGAAAGTTTCTGGTTGTAAGCGTGCAACGGAGAAAAACCGTTTTTTACTTCTTCACCGTCGGCGATACCATCGCCATCCGTGTCGGAAATCTTCGGGTCGGTATGATACACCATTGTTTCTTCTTGATCAGAAAGTTTATCACCATCAGAGTCGATAATTTCACTAGCCAAAGCGGTAGTGGGGAGGGAAAATACGAGAACGAATAGCAGGGTGAGAAAGTGAGAGGCAGATCGCATATTGAACGTTGATTAAAATATCATAGCATTCTGGTTGCGTAGACGCAATAGCTGGTCTTCATATAAACGAACTCTACCGGCACTTGTTATGACGGATGAGCTTGGCTATTCTTTCTAGCGCACCACGATATCTCCCCTCTGGTCGGTACGCAGGATCTCGACACCGGCGCGCTCGAATCGTTTCAGCACTCGGCGCGAGGGGTGGCCATAGGTATTTCGTTTGCCGACGGAGATGATGGCTTGGTTGGGGCGCACCGCGCTGATAAAATCTTCTCCGCTTGATGTGTCACTGCCGTGGTGACCGACTTTGAGAATGTCGGCGCGCAGAGTGGAGCAACCCGATGCCATGCGAGAGACGCCCGCTCCGGGCGTCTCTACGCCGGCCGTTGACGAACAATATTTTTTTATCAACGCCTTCTCGAGCGGCGCTTCCATATCCGCAGTTAACAAAAACGATTCGGAGCCATGGGTCAATTTAAACGCAATTGAATAATTATTGCTGTCATCCGCCTTCACTTCAAATTTTAGTCCTGGATCGGGCGAAATAAATTCGAGCGTGGTGCTCGCGATTATCCAAACGGTTGGACTAGCCATGGTAATAATTTCTGCCCCCTCCCCCATTGCGCCACGTTCCCACTCTCGCCAATATTCATCTTCTTTAGTTTTTCCATTAACAACAATTTTTTTGACTTCATAGCGCTTTAGCACATCCACGCATCCGCCGTAGTGATCAAGGTCGGGGTGAGTAACCATGAGATAGTCGATGGTGCGATCATAAAATGGCATGGTTTTGCCGAGGCGCGCGAGCACTTTTCTATCCGCCCCACAATCAACCAACATTTGGTCGCCATTTTCGAATTGGATAAAGGTAGCGTCGCCTTGGCCGACGTCGAAGAAGGTGACTTTGAACTCGTGAAGTTGTTTTTGGGTATAGCGGAAATAAAAAAAGCCTCCTACTGTCGCTATAAGCAAACCTGCCAGCATGAGACAGATAAACTTTTTGTGTTGTTTCAAAATAGCTGCAATCATGTTATTTCCTTGACGCTGCCCCCATCTCTTGTTAGACTGCTTCCCAACAAGGGGACTCATATACCTCGGGAGATGCCGGATACGATCCGCCGCTCACCGTAGGGAAGCTGTGACCCGCCCTCATCACTGCGCTCATCTGAGCGCGATAGACCGACCAACACCACATCACCAAAGGAGGCGTGTATGCAAACCCCTACCCCCACCCGTGGCCGTGCCACTCTCACCATCAGGGGGATCGCCCGAACTGAACATCCCCGTTGGTGGCCGCTCATCCGATCGGCCGCGGTGTACCATCAGCTCACCGGTTACGCGCGTGCCTGCGATGATGGTTCGATCACCATCCTCCTCCAGGGCGAACGCAGGCAGGTCGGCGTCGTGCTCACATGGTTCATCGAGGACGAAGCGGAGCTCAGCGTCAAGCTCGATCTCAATGGCGACTGGGAACAGGGGCACACCGACTTCGTCGTTCCGATGACCGCCCCCACCGCCGCCAGCGTCGGCTGATTCCTACCCCCCACTCCAGCGGTGGGGGCTACCACCCTCCATCGCACTATCTTTATAAAGGCGGCGCCTATAGTAGCTCCTCGGCTTGGAAGTTCGAAACAAGATTTCACACTTCACTCGCCTGCGTCGCTAATAAAATTTTGTAAAGATAGTGCGGGGGTGGTATTTTTTATTGCGCCAGAACAGATTAGCACAGATTACAAGACAGATTTTCACAGATCCGCGATCTGTCTCGATCCGTTTCATCCCGCCGCAGCGGGACCCCGATCGCTGCGGGGCAATCCGTCCAAATCTGTTCCCCCTCACTTTTTACACACAATAATCTGATTCACCCACGTCTCGCCTTCTTTTACAAATACTTCTTGCTCGATGCCAAAGGCGAGCGATTCGAGAATTTCTCGAATTTTTTTCGGTCGATGATAATGTGACTCGATAATAATTTCTCCCTGGCGAGTTTTCACCTTCGGCGGATCTTTTTGGTTGATGTTGGTAACAAGAAAGGTGCCGCCATCTTTGAGGACGCGATAGACTTCGTCGAAAAATCTGGTTGGATCTTTGAGATGCACAACGAGAAATGCCGAGACGACGATGTCGAAAGCGTCATTATCAAAAGGCAGATCTTCCGCATCAGCAATCACAATTCTTACTTCTTCATTCTTACTTCTTAATTTCTTCAACATCTCCTCCGAAATATCCACCGCAGTCACCTCCGCCCCTCGTTTCGCGAGCTGCAACGTTAGCCGCCCGGTGCCAGCTCCAATATCCAAAACTTTTTTACCTTGCACATCACCAAGCAATTCCAAAACTTTATTATTTTCAAAACTATTAAGATACTTTTCTTTCTCGTCATAGTATTCGGCGGCCAAATTGTAACCGGCGACGGAAGAAAGAGTTTTAACTTTTGGTTGCATATTTTTTCCCCATTGCGCTCCTTCTAATTAAATATATTAAAATGCCATATAGTATTACCATCCCCCACCACGGCAACCTCATATCCACCGCTGCCCAGCTTTGTCGGCCAAAAAATTCCGCTATCCACATGACGTATTGCAAACCGACGCCAGCAACCCAAGCGACCACCTGCCCGACCCACGGTATCCAACTTAACATGACAGCGACGAAGCCGAGTAGCATCAGCCACGGAATTGTCCATAATACTAACACATTCACAAGCGGCGCGACAAGAGAGAGGCGGCCGAATTGGTAGAGGATAAGCGGGAGGGTGGCGATAATGGCAGACATGGTCTGAAAAAACGTTTCAACAACGGCTGTAGGGGCGTATTGTCCCGCCGCAGCGGGATCCCGTCTATTTGACGACGATCGGGCGGTGCGGGAATATACGCCCTCACCGACGACGTCTTTCAACACCGGCGACACATACACCAGCCCCATCGTTGCCAGAAACGACAGCTGAAACCCCGGATCCCACACAAGCACATACGTATTAAACGCGGCCATGAGCGCGGCGGTGAAAACTAATACATTTCCGATTCGCGACAACCGTCCCAGATACTGTCCAACGAGAACGACAATGCCCATAATCGCCGCGCGAGTGACGGACGAAGAAGCTCCAGTAAAAATGACGAAGACAACAAGTGTGGCTACCACCCACCAAAACGCCTGCCGGCGCCAAAGGCCGAGGAAAATCCCAATGGTCATGAGGGTAGAGGCAATAATGGTGATATTAAAACCAGAGACAGCGATGATATGCGTGATACCGGT
>DATDTU010000093.1:0-5369 GCA_035290705.1 Patescibacteria group bacterium | reverse complement strand
AAAACGTCTATGGCCATAGTCGGGTTATCCGCGTACATACGCAGCTCCTCCACTATCGCCCCCTTCTCTTTTTCCACTTCAACCTCCTCAATCTTTGAATTGTAAATCATATCCGAAAGCAAATCATAGGCGATATCCTGCTTGCTTCCGTCTATTTTGACGTAATAACCGGTATAGTCTTTGTTCGTAAAAGCGTTGTAGTCGGCTCCGACCCGTTCTAAAACCCTGGAAATGTCTGTTGCTCCGGGACGCTTTTTGGTTCCCTTAAACAGCATGTGCTCCACAAAATGCGAAGCACCCGACAATTTTTTTGTTTCGTAACGCGACCCCACCGGAAACATGGCGAGTACTGTAGTCGCCTTGGTTCCTTTGACTGGAACAGTAATGAGCGTGGTGCCATTTTTTAATTTGGAGATACGATGCATACTCATTCACTATTAGTTCTTAGCCTCTGGCGAAACCATTTCTTCAGGAAGTTGTTCCCAACCATATTCATCCATTAGCCCCATAACTTTGCGCGCCTGTTTCTCCACCCACTCTATCTGTTCACTAGATAACGAATCTAACGCCAATGCGAGATGTTTTTTCCGCGAAAAAAGATTCCCAAATGGATCAACGGCTATCTCAGGAAAAACTTTTTGCGTTTCGGCAATGATTCTTTTAATTTTATCTAAACCTTCTTTTTTCCATTCTTGCCGTTCCTTATCCTGCTGATCGCGCTGCGTTACCAACGAATTAGAATGTTTTTCATATTCAATTCCCATACGAGTCATCAATTATATTTATTCTTTAAATAGTGTTGTAACTCCTCAATTGCGATCCTCTCCTGCTTCATCGTATCCCGATCGCGCACCGTCACTTTTTTATCTTCGAGCGAATCAAAATCCACCGTCACGCAATACGGCGTCCCAATCTCATCCTGCCGCCGGTAGCGTTTGCCGATACTCTGCGTTTCATCATAATCCACCGAAAATTCTTTCCGCAAATCGTTTGCCAATTGTTCGGCAACGCTGGACAGCTCCTCCTTCTTCGACAAAGGCAATACTGCTACCTGGATAGGCGCTAAATGTTTCGGAAATTTCATGACGACCCGCGTCTCGGTCTCGCCATCCTTAGCGGTGGGAGCCTCTTCTTCATGATACGCTTCGAGCAAACTGACAAGCAGCATGCGATCAATACCAAACGTCGGCTCAATCACATGCGGCAAAAATTTCTCTCCAGTCTCCGGGTCAGTATACGTCAAATCAGTTCCACTTACTTCCTGATGACGTTTAAGATCAAAATCCGTGCGATACGCGATACCATGCAGCTCTTTAACGCCAAATGGATACTTATACTCAATATCCACCGTTCGCTTGCTATAGTGCGCTCGCTCACCGTCGGGAATTTCATGCCATACCAAATTATCCATATTCACCTGCATCACATCTTTCCACCAACGCTTAATTTCACTTAGCCACATCTCGAATATCTCCTCCCACGGTTCACCTTGATTTTTTGTTTTCCCCGAGCGAACGGGATTTCGCTGTGGGCTCAACTTGTTTTCTTGTTTTCTGGGATCAAAAAAATATTCAAACTCTCCAATTTCAAACTCACGCGTGCGGAAAATAAAATTACCCGGCGTAATCTCATTGCGAAAATTCTTGCCAATCTGCGCGATACCAAATGGCAAACGACGGCGCGTCACGTTCAAAATATTTTTGAAATTCACAAACATGCCGCCCGCAGTTTCGGGACGCAGGTAGGCGACCGTTGAAGTATCGTCGGTAGTACCGAGGAACGTCTTAAACATCAAATTAAAACTCCGCGGTTCAATGAGCTTGCCCCCGCAATCCGGGCACGGAATATCTGTCACGCTTTCCAGCGGCTTTTCTCTATCATACCCGGGTTCAGCCTGCCGCGCCTCGAGCAAGTGATCCGCTCGAAAACGATGATGACAATTCTTGCATTCAGTAAGAAGATCGCTAAAATTCTGCAAATGCCCTGATGCTTCCCAGACTTTAGGGTTCATAATTATCGCCGTATCCATCGGCACCATATCACTCCTCTCTTGGACAAAAAATTTCCACCAAGCTTTTTTGATGTTTTGTTTGAGTAAATGTCCGAGTGGGCCGTAGTCCCAACTATTCGCCAGTCCCCCATAAATTTCACTTCCGGGAGACACAAATCCACGGCGTTTGCAGAGGGAGATTATTTTGTCCATTAAATCATTGTTATCCATACATAATTAGTCGGTAAACGTAAACGTACCTACCACCTGTTCAAATACACCCTGTATTTTCTCAGCATCAAATTCAGCCGGAGTTCCGGGAGGAAAATTACCATCGGCATCCCGATACATATCTCTAGAAGTGTAATTTTCAACTAAAGCCACTTGATAACACCACTTGCCACCATACTCAGTAGCATACTGTAACTCAACTTCTCGACTCCCCGCCGCCCCTTCACCACCGGTGCTTACTTGGAAGGTGATCCCGTTCTTTGTCACAGGTGTTTGTTTTTGAAACCAATTCGGCATACTGCACGCCCCAGGTATCACGCGTACCGCTACATAAGCATCGCGCAAATTAGTGCCGGTAACGTACGTGGACGGAAAATGCGCTTCAAAAATTGCTGTGGGATCAACACGGCTTTTGTCAGTGGCCATCACAAAATCCGCCGGGTATGAAATTTCAAATTTCTCTGGCGTATTAGAATACGTCTTCCAGTCCGATTGCTTTTCCATGGTTGGCTGATCCTGTGGCGACTGTGGCGCCAAAGCCTGTTGCCGAATGCACCCACCACCAAACAACAACACGCCAACTCCTAACGATAAAATTATTTTTTTCATAATGAGGATATTTTAAATGTCTGTACTATTTCCAAAAATGTTTTCTCAAACGACTCAGAAAGATAGGCGGCTGGCTTCGTGGCTGGCGTATACGTATCCATCGCCCGAGATAACAAAAGCAGCGCGACTGCGTAACACCGATTGTTAGCTGACGTAAAATACAAATAGGTGTAGCCCTCATGTCCTGCTGGCTGTTCCTTTACAGAACGTAGGGTATACGCCTTTCCATCCACCGTAAGTTCTGCGGGCAGAATATCCGTTTTCGTATTGCTTTCCAGGCTTTTCCAGCCGCTACAATCATTGCTTGTCACGTCAACATATACCGTGGCATTCGCCAAGTTAGTAGTGGTAGTGGCGGGAGGAAAGTAAACTCGAAAAATATCTTTAATAGGCTGGACATCGGCATCGTTAAATGCCATTGGGTACTGTATCACAAACCTATTTTGATTACTCTCGTACAATTCCCAACCCGGCTTCGCGTTGCCCACTACCTCAGGTTCGGCTGGAGACGTATTCCGAAAAAGAAAATAGGAGGCTACCCCTATCAGGATAACCGCCCCTATGATTCCAAAAATAATTTTCTGATTCTTTGGCATATGTTTAATTCCCTAATTTCCAATTTCTAGTTTCTAGTTTCTAATTTCCTACACTGTCATTATTTCTTTTTCCTTCCCCTCCCCAATCTTCTCAAGCTCATCATTATACCCCTTCACCATCTTTTCCAGTTCCTCTTGCAACCGAAACTTCTCGTCTTCACTAATCGATTTATCCTTTTCCTCCATCGCGATCATTTCTCGCACCTCTTCGCGCACTTTACGGATAGAAATTTTTCCTTGCTCCAACTTTTGATTGAGAACCTTGACCAACTCTTGCCTACGTTCACTCGTCAGATCTGGTAGTGACAAACGAATAAGCTTACCGTCATTCACCGGATTGATGCCAATACCCGAATCGCGAATTCCTTTCTCGAGCGCTTGGAGCAAACTCTTATCCCATGGTTCGATGGTGAGCGTCTTTGGGTCCGCTACCATAATAGTACCGACTGCCTTCACCGGCTGTCGGCTACCATACGCTTCTACCGTGATTCCTTCAACCATCGCGGTAGACGCGCGACCGGTCCGGAGCTGTGAAACCTCACTTTTGAGATGATCAATGGCTTGAACAAAATCTTTTTTAAAATCTGCTAACTGCATAACACTTGACGTTAAAATTATGGTACGGAGGTAAAACCCATAAACACCGTGCTGTTTTCGGTGGGGTGTACATAGAGCATGATAGGGATGGAAGCGCTTGGCAATTTCTGTGTCACCCAACTACTCCCTCCGTCCACGGATTTGTAAAACGTAGACCGAACATGCGCGTTCTTTTCGCCGAGAATCGTACCGGTATAATACATTTCCTTATCATTATTTGGGTTAACCGCGAAACTATAAATGTTAACTTGCCCCGGAGACGTAATGAGTTCGAGCGCTGTCCAGCTCTTCCCCGCGTCATCTGAGCGCAGTATGCCATACTTACAAAGCCAAAACAGCGTATCTTTTTTTTCTTTATTCGGATGAAGAATGAGACGATGGAACTTCGCGCTCTCACTAAATTCGCTCAACCCTTCATTGAGATCAACCCAACTTCCTCCCGCGTCGTCCGAACGGAACAGACCATCCTTCTGCCCCGCCACATACAGGCGCCGTGGTTGATAGGGGTCAACGGTAAGTTGCTGGACGGTAAACCCAAAACGCTGCACCACACGCCAGCTATTGCCACTATCTGCGCTGAGTAAAATATCGCCATTTAAAATAGCTCCGTATATCACCCGCGAATCTCCCGCATCTATCCCCAAAGAAACCACCCGTTGCCCAGGCCGCTCCTCGGTATACACGAGCCTCCAACTCCGGCTGCAGTCGGTCGTTTTGTATATATGTCCATTGCCATCACTCGCGTAGATCGTGCATTTGTCCTTCGGGTCAACCGCAAGACCATACACAAACGTAGCCGGCAATGTTCCCGCGATCTGCCAACTCGCGCTCTTGTCGTAGGAATAGTACAAACCCTGCCCGCGAGTGCTTAGATACATCGTGTTCACGTCACTTGGGTCGGTAAACATCCGATACACGCTTGACCCTGCCAAGCTTTTTACCCCATCGGCCGTCGGAACCGCCACCGCCGCTACCCACGTCTCTCCCTTATCTCCCGAACGAAAAACACCGTTCTGTCCTTTGGGAGTGGAACCACCAACGCTAATACACCCCGCTCCCGCGAGAAACAGGAGAGCCACTACCGAAGCGAAAAAAGAAATTTTCCTGTACATAGTGGTAAAAATTATTTCAAAAATGTAACACCAGTTGTTCTACCAACAATCGCGGATGAATATTCTGTTCGACCAAACGCCGGGCCGTCATCAGTCCTTCGATCATACCGCCTAGCTGCCGCGCTGAAAAAGTGGCGCCCACATTTTTTTCTATCTGCCAACGAGCCGTGGCGCGCGCTCCACTTTTTTGTAAAAGTAATTGCCGAAAAAAAAGGATCCATATCTCCAAAGTCT
>DATDTU010000092.1:0-3947 GCA_035290705.1 Patescibacteria group bacterium | reverse complement strand
GGATTGCGATCGAGACCTCACCCTACCCTCTCCTTGAAGGGAGAGGGTATACGGCCTCTCCCCCTTTTAAGGGGGAGACAGGAGAGGGGGTCTCGTTACCCGACAACGTCGCGTTTATCGGCGTGCACAACACCTACCGCCAACCAGATTTAAAAAAAGTTGACGCGGCAATTAAAGACGCGAAAGAAAAAGCAAAGTATGTGGTGGTGATGGTGCACTGGGGCGATGAGTATAAGCGAATCTCTAATCAGAAACAGCGCACACTGGCTCGTTGGCTTATCGATCATGGCGTTGATGTAGTCGTTGGCCATCATCCGCACGTCGTTCAAGAAATGGAAATATACAAAGATAAACCAATTTTCTATTCATTAGGAAATTTTATTTTTGATCAGTATTTTTCGACTGAGACGCAGGAGGGTGTGAGTATTGGCATGACACTCGCCGATGGGAAAGTAAAGGAGATACATATTTTGCCTTTCTACGGAGCAAAATCCCAGGTATACCAAATGACTGGCGAGCGACGGGAAAAGTTTTTGGAATGGTGGGGGAAGAATAGTCGGTTAAACGGGAGAGAAATACGTGACGGCCAAATACCCCTCTCTGTGTCTCTCCCCTAATGAAGGGGAGAGGGTGATTGGTGGTTAGTTAGTTCCCTCCCCCTACAGCAGGGGGAGGACGGAGGAGGGGGTATCGGATTCGTGATTCGTATGGCATTTGTAACCATTCGTGTAAATTTGTTTTCTAAGTATGTCCGGTCACTCCAAATGGCACAATATCCAACAGCGCAAAGGCAAACGAGACGCCAGGCGATCCAACGAATTCACCAAAGCCGCCAAAGCAATCACTGTTGCCGCGCAAAAAGGCGGGGACCCGGCCATGAATTTTTCGTTGCGTATTGCGATTGATAAAGCTAAAGAGACCAGCATGCCCAAGGATAACATTGATCGGGCTATTAAGCGCGGCACCGGAGAACTTGGAGGTGAGCAAATGGAAGAATTGATGTACGAAGGTTTTGGTCCGGGCGGCGTGACGATTCTCATCAAAGTTGTTACCGACAACAAAAACCGTACCGTTTCTAATTTAAAGCATATCCTTTCGGAGCGTGGCGGATCACTTGGCGGGGCGGGGAGCGTGCAGTGGATGTTTGAACAGGCTGGCATCATTACCGTGGCGGGGGATACAGTGTCCCCTCCCTCCAGAGGAGGGGCGGCCGACATCATAGGAGGCCGGGGAGGAGGGAGTCGTGATGAACTAGAGTTAACATTGATCGAATCCGGCGCCGAAGACATTCGCGACACCGACGAAGGCATCGAAATAAAAACCAAAGTTGAAAACTTCCAAAAAGTCGAGCAGAAAGCAAAAGAACTCGGACTTGAGATAAAAGATTCCGGTATTCGCTGGATCGCGAAAGATCACCTCGAAGTACCAGCCGACGTTCAAGAAAAACTCGCCGATCTCTTTGCTGAACTTGAGGCGCATGATGATGTTGAGGATTACTATACTAATGCGGAATAATGTGCGAAATGGGTCGCCCTCGCGGGGGAACACTGTCCCCGCCGTAGCGGGACGCCGCCTCGCCGGTGGTGGCAAAAGTGCGAAATTAAATATCAATATGAAAATGAGACTAATCGAGACCAGCATCGAAACCTGTAAATTTCTAGCATTATTAGCTATAGTTCGGGTTTCCCTTCTTCCTAACCATAATTATCGTTTTGCCTCCTTACATCCATGTCGAGAAGAAGCAGGTTTGTATTTTTTATTACCATTAACGATACTATCTTTTATTTTGATATTTTTTATTTTTTCTAAACTGGACGAACGAAAAAGAAGTACCGTTTCTTGGGGCACGGCAATGCTTGGCATCGCGTTACTTAGCTTAGAGGTTTTCAATTTAGGGTCATACCATAATTTAATTAGATTCGATAGTCTATTTAGTAGGCACACTAACAGCATTGTAATTTTGATCAGTGGCTTTGTAATTGCGTCATTGTTTTTAATAAGAAAACAAAAAATATCTTCCCTTTTTAAGCATGTGATAGGCTTTATAGTAATCATTGTTTCGCTAGTATTTCCATACTTCGGTGACTTTTCCAGAGGGAGGCTAGCTCCACTATCAAACTATTATCAAATATTTTTGATACCTATCTTAGTGACCGGGTGTTTAGCTACCATTATCTGGACCATATATTTTCTGATTAAAAGAAAAAAGAATCCGAGTTTTGTTCCGCTGATAGATGTCTACGAGTTCCTTTTTATTGTGATCGCTTTCACGGTCTATTTCTTTAGTCTATGGTGGTGTATTCTTGATTAATAAAGGATATGAAACCCGAACGCATCCTCGGCATCGACCCCGGCTTTGGCCGTATTGGCTACGGAGTCATTGAGAAAAAAAACACCCGCCTTCGTCCCACTACGGCGAGGCAAAGCGAGTGGGAAGTTTTGAGTTATGGTTGTATTACCACCAATCCGAAAGAAACCTTTGTCGAACGCCTAAAGGATTTACATGAGGAATTAGAAGACCTCATCAAAGAACACAAACCCACCCGCATGGCCGTGGAGGAACTTTTTTTCTTTAAGAATGTGAGTACTGCCATCGAAGTCGCGCAGGCGCGCGGGGTGATTGTTTTGACCGCTGTCGAAAATGGTTTACCAGTTGATGAATTTACTCCCCTCCAAGTAAAGCAGGCGATGACAGGGTATGGTAGGGCGGAGAAAGGGCAGATGCAGAAAATTGTAGCAATGATTTTAGGTATCAAGGAAAAGGTAAAGTCGGATGACGCGGCGGATGCGCTCGCGGTGGCGCTCACGGCAGGTCAATCGCTCTGGCGGACAAAAATGGACGTCGCGTAGAGACGCACTGCGTGCGTCTCTGTCCGGCACGTCGTTGTTCTATTAGGTGGATCAGGTCGTACGAAAAAGACGCACGCAGTGCGTCTCTACCGATGATACTATGCCAATAGAAAAATTTGTTCTCATCATCCCCAACATCCGCTCCGGCCATAATGTCGGCGCCATGTTCCGTACTGCTGATGGCGCGGGAGTAGAAAAAATTTATATCACCGGCTATTCTCCTCGTCCTCCTCACCCGCAAATAGACAAAGTCTCATTGGGCGCGGAAAAAACAATGCCGTGGGAGGGGGCACAGAATACTGTGCCCCTACTGAAACGATTGAAAAAACAAGGCTACCACATCGTTGCCTTGGAACAAACCAAGAAAAGTGTTAGTATATATAGGTGGAAGCCGAAATTTCCCCTGGCCCTCATTGTCGGCAACGAAGTTACGGGAATATCGTCTAGTATACTAAAGCTCTGTGACAAAATAGTTGAAATACCAATGAGAGGGAAGAAAAGCAGTTTGAATGTGTCTGTTGCTGCTGGAATTGCTTTATATCATGTCAGCCGGTTTAACAATTGAGCAATGAAACAATTGAACGATGAGGCGCTGAATTATGTTGGCTCTGAAAAACTGGGGATTGCCACCCATTCGACCCTGCTCAGGGTGGCCTTGAGCAAAGTCGAAACGGCCACGTCCCCTTCGACTCGCCGCGAGGCTCGCTCAGGGTCCTCGCAATGACACGTTATTATGCAATCAACTATCTCCCTTTTTCGACACTTATATAACAACCTTCCTCCGCTGTTCCCCGAAAACACCGCCGAAAAAATGGCGCATGCTTTGAGTCACCTGGAAAACGATCAAACCGTTAGCCTAGAAGAAATTGAAGATACCATGATCAAATTCGGCTATGAGGTGTGGCCGTGGAATCAGGCGTATAAGGAATTTTTGGCGGTAGCCGAAACAAGAGTTGGTGAACATTTTCTTTTGCCAAAATTAACACCAGAGCTTCAGCAAAAATATCACGACTTTAAATTATATGGCGGCACGTTGCGCGATCTACACTCCGGCCGGCCGGCAGACTATTTTACGTCCGAACAAAGAGGGGAATTAT
>DATDTU010000091.1:0-6111 GCA_035290705.1 Patescibacteria group bacterium | reverse complement strand
CGCCCTTCTCCCTACCCCAACTTTTGCCTTGGGTGAATTCAACCCCAACTTCATCCTCTCCGACACCGAAATGCAGGATCACCAAAGCCTCACCCGCGCCGATATCCAACAATTTTTGGATAGCCGCGGCAGTTACCTCAGAAGCTACGTGGCCGAGGACGCGAATGGCACTCCCAAAATGGCCGCCGACATCATCTACGAAGCCGCCCAAGCCTATCAAATCAACCCCAAATTCCTTTTAGTCAACCTCCAAAAAGAACAAAGCTTAGTTACCGACGACACCCCCACCGAAAAACAACTCAACTGGGCTATGGGCTATGCCGTCTGTGACAGTTGCAGTATGGACGATCCCAAAATCCAAAAATACAAAGGGTTTGGCAAACAAGTCGACAACGCCGCCGGCATCATCCGCTGGTACTACGAGAACAAAGACCGTTCCTACATCAAGAAGAAAGACACCCCCGTGCGCATCGACGATCAGGAAGTCATTCCCGGCAGTTGGGCCACCGGCTTTCTCTATACCTATACTCCCCACCTCCACGGCAACAAAAATTTCTGGCGCATTTGGAATACGTGGTTCCAACAAGTATACCCGAACGGTTCTCTTCTCCAAGTCAAAGATTCCACTGACGTCTGGCTCATCCAAAATGGCATCCGCCGCCGTTTCAAAAACAAAACTGCCCTCATCACCCGCGCTGATCCCAAAATGATTGTCGCTATTCCCGAATCAGAACTCAGCAACTACAAACTTGGAACCGAAATTTCCTTCCCAAACTATTCCATCCTGCGCGTTCCCTCTGGCACGACGTATTTACTCGATTACGACACCCTCCGACCCTTTGCTTCGAACGAAGTAGTCGGCAAACTTGGGTTTAACCCCCAGGAAATTGTTGATATTGAAGAAAGCGATATCCAAGGTTTACCTACTGGCCAGCCTATCACCGCCGACACCATCGCCCCTCAAGGGGTCATCTACCAAATTACCGACCTAAATAATATCTACTATCTCCTCAAAGATAACGTACTACAACCAATCATGGACAAACGGGTGGTGGAAGTAAACTACAAAAATATAAAAATTGAAAAACGCAAACGCGCCGATCTCTCGCAATATACAATCAATGAATTTCCGTTACAATTTAAAGACGGAACATTGCTTAAAACAATTGATAGTACCAACATATATGTGATTGACCAAGGCAAAAAACGGCTGATCGCGGATGAGGATACGTTTCTGGCATTGGGCTACAAAAGAACCAACATCGTCACTGTTCCGCTCGGAACGCTCCTGAACATTGCTCCGGGAGAAACCTTATACGTCAACAGCAGCCTCCTCTCCTCCAAAGAAAAATTCCTTGGCGATTCCGAATCATTGGTACCCGATATGTTTAAAACAAAACTCCCGAGTTATCTTGTGGCCGAATACCCCAGCGGCCGTATTATTTCCGGAAAAAACATCGACACGCGCCGTTCCGTCGCTTCATTCACCAAGCTCCTTACTGCCTACGAAGCATTGAACCAAAACTACAAACTAACCGGCACGACCGTTTACAATAGTAAAAAATACGCCATCGACAAAAACACCTTCGAATTCAAAGATGGTGAAAAAATAAAAAACAAAGACATCTTCACCGCCATGCTGGTGGCTTCGGTAAACAACACCGCCCGCATGGTAGCGCAAGGAACCGGACTCACCGAACCAGAATTCGTACAAAAAATAAATGAGCGTCTCGAAAATTGGGGCGCGGACAACACCACCATCGCCGACGTCACCGGACTGGATAGCAAAAACAAATCCACCGCGCGCGATCTCCTCAAAATCTTTACGAAGATCACCGGCAACAAAACCATCAAAGACACCATGTTCACGACCGAATACTCCTTCAAAGAAGTGGTAAGCAAAGACAAAAAAACCACCCATGCCTTCAAACACACCAATCAGCTCATCACCACTCCCAACCGCAACTACCGAATCCTCGCGAGCAAAACCGGCTATACCGAAGAAGCCGGATCAATCTTAGTCATGCTTATCGAATCACGAAAAACCAAAAAACAATACGTGATCATCACTTTGGGAGGGACCAGTGACGCCAAAAAACGTTTTGATGAACCGAACAAAATTGCGACTTGGATTGCTAAGGGAGATGTAAAAATAAGTAGTAAGTAAAATACTAATTATTCGAATGTATACTAATACTGCAAATAGCCAATTGGCATTAGTATCATTAGCATAAATTAGCATTATTAGTATTATATTTATGTCATTAGTCTTCGCCGCTCTCACCCCCCACCCGCCGCTTCTGATTCCATCGATCGGGAAGGAAATGGAAAAAAAGGTGGAAAAAACCAAAAACGCTCTTCTCAAATTAGAGGAGGAGTTGTATTTAGCTAAACCGGAAGTAATTATTATTATTTCTCCGCACGGAGCCTTGTTGCGGGACGCTTTTACCATCAATTATTGCGCTGACTACGAAACTGACTTGCGAGAATTTGGAGATTTGGCAACTAAACTAAAATTTAAAGGCGAAACAACATTACCGGCCAAAATTCGTTCGGCGAGTAAAGCAAAAAATTTCCCCGCTACGATGGTTTCGGAGCATGCGCTTGATCATGGAGTAGCCGTGCCGCTCTATTTTTTAACTCCACATTTGCCCCATGTAAAAATTATGCCTATGGGTTTTTCCAATCTGGATGCAAAAACGCATTTGGAATTTGGATATCTCCTGAAAGAACAAATCATGAAAACGAATAAACGCGTCGCGGTTATTGCTTCGGGAGATTTGTCGCACGCGCTTACTACCGATGCGCCAGCCGGGTTTAACGAAGCGGGGCCGCAATTTGACGCCACTATTCAGGAATTGCTCGCAACTCATAACACTGGTAAATTACTCAGTCTCGACGGCGCCTTTATAAACAACGCCGCCGAATGCGGCTTTCGCTCTATTCTCATTCTCCTCGGCGTTCTCCGGAACGTCAACTACACCTACGAATCCCTTGCCTACGAGGGGCCGTTTGGGGTAGGATATCTCACCGCCCACTTCGCGCTCTAGGAGGAAGAAACCCCTCCCCTATGATTGCACAGGTCATACTTCCTCTACGCACGCCCCTGGCCCTCCCGTGGTTTGATTATGTTGTCCCCGTGTCGCTCGAACCGGAAATAAAAATCGGCCAGCTCGTGGAAGTACCTTTCCGCAACCACAATGAATTTGGTATCGTTCGCTCAGTAGGAAAAAATTCAGAGACAAAACAAAAACTCAAACCATTGAGCGCTATCTTCAGCAATCACCCGCTTCTCTCCGCGAATCAATTACTTTTTCTAGAAGAATTATCTGCTCTTTATCACACCTCTCTCGGATTTCTTCTCAAAACTAACCTGCTTCCGTTGCAAAAAAGAAAACTCAAGGCTTTAGCGAAAGAAATGACCGAATCCATCCCCCCAGCTCCTCCCGTAAAAACATTTCAAAAGCCACTCCTCTTCACGTATTCCAATAATGAAACCAGAGGAAAATATATTTTTGAGCATCTCTCCACGGATGGACAGAATCTCATCCTCGTTCCAGAAATCTCTGAAATCGAAACCATAAAACAATTGGTATCTAAAAAAATATTGGATGACGTAGTGGTAGTAACCGGCGACACCACCCCCAAAGAACTTTTTGAAATCTGGAAACAAATCTGGCTCGAAGAAAAACACACCGTCCTCGGCACGCGCCGAGCGCTTTTTTTACCTTGGCACAACCTGCAAACCATTATTCTCGACGATGAAGGCAATACCAATTACAAAAGCTGGGATATGGCGCCACGCTTTCACACCCGTGACGCCGCCGTGTACCTCGCGAAGCACCATGGCGCGAACCTCCATCTTCTGTCTCACACCCCTTCGGTAGAAACTTATTACTTCGCTAAACGCGAGGTTTACCAGTCAGTCACCAAGGAAATAACTTTTCCACCCACTCACCACTACAGTATTGTAGACGTAGCCGGTGAACGTCGCGGAGGAAACTATGGAATACTGAGTGAAGAAGTGGTCGAGGCAATCAAAAAAAACAAGACCAGAGACATTTTTCTCTTCCTCAACCGTCGCGGCTCACTCAATTATGTCGCGTGTCGTGACTGCAAAACGGTTTTCGAATGCCCCAAATGCCACCGCCCTCTTGCCTACTTCGATGACAAAAAAAAACTACTATGCCATTACTGCAACTACACGGAACCGATGCGAGCCACCTGCCCTAGATGCAACGGCTTTACGCTTGCTATGTATGGAGCGGGTACGCAACAGGTGGAACGGGAGATAAAAATGATGCTTGGTGCCAGCGATTTGCATAGTATCGAACGTCTAGATAGTGATTCGCCGCATCACAAGCCTAGTACATACGGCTTAGAACCTACCGCTTCACCACACCTAATCATCGGCACCCAACTAGCGTGGGATAAAATTAACTGGAAAACGTTAGGTCTCATGGTCTTTGTCGATGCTGATATTTCCTTATTCGTTCCAGAATACAAAATTACCGAAAACCTCTGGCAACAAATGCGCGACGCGCGGTACCGCCTGTCGGAAAACGCCGAGCTCTTTGTCCAAACCCGCCATCCCGATCATTTCGTTTTCCAAGCTTTAGGAAATCCCCCTTCCTTTTATGAACAGGAATTAACGCAACGAAGACTATTTGGCTACCCCCCTTATTTTTACCTCCTTCGCCTCTTTTTTGGGCATGCTGACCAAACGTTGGTTCAAACTGAAACTCGAAGGTTAAGCCACCTCCTATCCACGTTGACTAAAAGTGATTCTACCGTTAAAATAGTGGGAGATTTAGAGATGTTTCCGGCCTTTTCTAAAGGAAAATACTGGCGAACAATTGTAATAAAATTAAGCTATAAGAACTACAAACAAAGCTTAAAACTCGTTCTTGGTAAAGTACCGAGTAGCTGGAAAGTGGATCCGAATCCGAATACTATTTTGAGCTTGTAGTTTGTAGGAGATATAATTACGATTGTGTCCTACAAGCTACAAGCTACCTCCTAATTCCTTCACTATGGTTTACAACATCACCTTCGACCCCAACCCCATTCTCCACCAACGCGCCGCCGACGTTGACCTGGCTACCATCCCCAGCCGCGAAACGCAAAAATTTTTCAAAGACATGATTGAAACCATGTATGTGAAAGATGGCGTGGGGCTCGCGGCCGTGCAAGTAGGTGTAGATACGCAAGTTTGTACAATTGTAAAAAATTACAATACGCTTAATCGACGTGAAGATTTGGTACTTATTAACCCGAGTTGGGAAAAAATGGAACGCAAACAGGAATGGGATGAAGAAGGCTGCCTCTCGGTGCCAGGCATTTTTGGAAAGATTAAACGGTACAATAAGGTAAAAGTGAAAGCCTTAGACAAAAAGGGCAAGCCAATTGAATTCATTGCGGAAGGTTTCTTCTCTCGTATCATCCAGCATGAGTGTGATCATTTAAACGGACATCTGTATATTGAAAAAGCAAAAGATTTACACAAAGTAGAACGCACTAAACCGGATTCGAAGTATCCTCGTGTAGGGGCGGACCTGCCTGGCCGGTAGGCAGGTTGATATCCGTCCTCGCTCAATAAAACGAACAGCCGGCGGCTCGACTTGACTCGACGTCCGCTCCGCAGTGCGAAACAGACGGAATCGCGTTGAGCCGCCGGCGAAGGAGCGCTTACGACAGGAAAGCTTTGGCGAGAATCGCCTCGATTGGCTGGACCAGCGACTCCACGAACTTTCTCTTGCAGCGGGTGTTATCACAACAGTTGCGGGTGTACATACTCGATGAGATTTCTCCCGACTGCGCCTTCCTGTTTTCGTAATACACCGAAATGGCACATACGGCCGGAAGTTCACTGCAAATTGCGCAAAGCGCGCCGGGCGGGTGAACCCCTTTTGCTATCGAGATTTCCATTTTCCCGAGAATCGGGGCGAATTCCAGCATGTTCACCTCCTCTCATGCTCTACATAATGCACTATGCCTATGTCATTGTCAAGAAACCCTCACGTTTCTTTAGTCTATTTCGGTACCAACGATTTCTCCGCCCAAGTTCTGGAGGCTCTAGTAGCCATTCCGGATTTTACGGTTGTAGGAGTA
>DATDTU010000090.1:0-3626 GCA_035290705.1 Patescibacteria group bacterium | reverse complement strand
ACCTTTTACAAAACCGCCAGTACGTTTTTTCGTGGAAACCGCCATAAGATTTCGTGGCTACGAGCCCCCGTAATTTTGACATTTCCCGAATTGTAGCCCCAAGGGGAATCGAACCCCTATTACTTGGTTGAGAACCAAGTGTCCTAACCATTAGACGATGAGGCCATGGTGAGCGACACGATACAGGATTCACATAAAACGATACACTTGTCGGTTGTATCGTAATACGTGTATCATGTATCGTGTTAAAACTTTATCATTTTCACAGTATATACTTTTTCCTAAAAAAGTCAACGATTTAAGCGTTAGATCTTTCTATCTCATACACATAAATCCCCTGCTCTTTTACAATATGTTGTCTGTTGAGAATAGGAAAGGTATATGATACCACTTTCGCTCCGGCTCTCATTTCCCTCCACAACTTCGGCTCCAGCTTCCGCATCGGCTCATTAAACAAAAAAGCAGTCACCACATCCGCCTCCCCCACTTCCGCCGTATAAAGCGACTGCAAACGCACTTCAACTTTGCCCGTATAGCCTTTCAAAAAAATAAAAAGTTTTGTCCAGTAATACAAAAAAGGGTTGAGTTCATACCCAATCGCGCTAGCTCCCCGCCCGGCCGCTAAAAAAAGTAATCGTCCGGCTCCCGAACCTAAATCAACCAGTCGAGTCTTCGGCCCCACCTCCGCTAAATCCATCATGAGTTTCGCTTGCTTGGAATTGGTGGGCAAAAAAGGAACGCCGATCAGAGCGGAGATTACTAAGAGAAATAGGATAAAAAGTAAGAAGCCAAGAAAAAGATTAATAAAGAACATAGTACTACCGTTTCAGCCACTCCTCCTCCTGCCGCACCAACAGCTCACTCGCCTTCATTGGCTCCGCCATAATCTCCTTCACGATTCTTTCCATCCGCATACTTTGAGAACCTTTAACCAAAACCACGTCTCCTTCCTTCATCTTCTCCTGCAAAAACCGACCTGCTTCCACGCTGTTGTTAAAGCTCGCAACTTGATGCTCGCTGAGCCCAGCCTCGCGCGCGGCCGCCGCGGTCGCTTTCGACGCCTCACCCACCGTGATAAGGAAATCTATACCCAGCTCTGCCGCTCGCAAACCAATTTCCCGATGCAAATTATGGGTCTCAAGACCAAGTTCCAGCATATCTCCAAGAACCGCGTAGCGCTCGGCTCCGGCTCGAACTCCAATTTTGGACAAGGTCAGGAGCGCTGTTTTTACCGGATCCGGACTGGAGTTATAGGTATCATCAATCACCAGCGTGCCTTTAATACCAGGGAGAACATGCATGTGCCCAGGCAGTGGCTTGATGCCGCGCAAGCACTCGGCCGCGCTCACGAGGTTGATACCAAAGATACTCCCCACCGCTAGTCCCGCGAGCGCCGCGGGAATAAACGACTCCGCCACGATGCCAGGCAAAAATACCGGCACAATACTGCCCTTATAGATTACTTTAAAATTAAGACCGCTCGGCCACCCCGTGGTATCATCAATAATAAACGTCATATCGCTCGCCCGCAGATCCGCCCCGTCTCTGAATCCATAGGTAACCTTTTCCGCCTTGGTAACATGCGCTTGTTCCATTACCGTTTCACTATCAAAATTGAGTATCGCGAACCCATCGCGCCGCAAGTGAGAAATGATGATCCGCTTCTCTTGAGCGATTTTGTTGAGCGTTTTAAAAAATTCCGTGTGCGCGTGAGCGATGGACGTGAGTACTCCTACTTTGCAGGGAGCAACGTCCACTAAATACTGAATATCCCCCGGCTTGTCCGCGCCCATCTCAAGGACCAGAATATGGGGATAATTGGGGTCTCTTACCAACAGCAACCGCAGCGCTCGACCAAAAACACGCAACCACCCAAAAATCGAGCGGCCCGGAGTTCGGCCGGCGCCAATAATAGTGAGCGGCAACCCCACTTCATTATTATAATTTTTGTAGCTCGCGCGCACGTTAAATTGACAACGCAACACCTGCGCCACCGCCTCCTTGGCGGAACTCTTTCCCATTGAGCCGGTAATACCCACCACGTCGGGATGATATTTTTTTAGTATCATCTTGGATAAGGCGCGCAGAACAGAAAACAACAACGATTTAAACATACCAGGATAATTACGTAAGTTTAAATTTTCAATTCTCAATTTTTAAACAACGTTACAGTGTAGTTGTCATCTTGCCATCGACTGGCCCTGAGGGGCCGCCCACTCGGCTGTGTCCTCGACTCTGAGGGACGAGCGCAACACGCTCGGACTCGATGAGAGCTCGTGGCCGAACGGTCAGGCCCTCGAACGGGAGCGGAGCGAAAGATCTAGATCACGTCGTTTGTAAGTGAACGCTTAGATCCTTCGGTCGTTGTAAAACTCCTTCAGGATGACAAACGTATTATTGAAAATTAGAAATTGAAAATTGAAAATTCTATTTTTGTCTCTCCATCGGCACACCATAATAATCCAGCGCGAACTTCATCACCTCTTGAAACACCGGCACTGTCGTTGACTCCGCCCACCGTCGTTCCGGTTCCTCGTATTTTACCACCAGTACAAATCGCGGGCTATCAGCCGGAGCAAAGCCAACAAACGTATGGTTCGTACGGGTAGCGCTATACCCACCCTTTTCCGCGATCTGCGCTGTTCCCGTTTTGCCAGCCACATAATACCCCGGAATTCGCGCCGCTTTATAGGTATGTTCAACCACCGAAGTAAGCATGCCACTGAGTAATTTTGCCGAGCGGGAAGCAATCACCTGCTCTACGGTTTCTGGATTTATTTTTTCCACCTTGCCATTTGCGTATCGCAATTCTTCCACAATATATGGCTTCGGCAGTTTACCGTCGTTGGCAATAGCCGAATATGCTACCGCGAT
Source organism: Patescibacteria group bacterium (assembly GCA_035290705.1). GTDB lineage: Bacteria > Patescibacteriota > Patescibacteriia > Magasanikbacterales > GWA2-37-8 > DATDTU01. Next base: position 752 of record DATDTU010000090.1, on the reverse strand, counting down.
TTGCAAAGGCGTTGCGAGGATGCCCTGGCCATATGAAGCCGTGGCGCCAAAAATTTGGCCTTTGTTACCAAGCGCCGAAATATCCCCGGCCACTTCAGTATTGAGTGTAATTCCCGTCTTTTGTCCAAAACCAAATCGTTCTACATATTTTTTAAACTGTTCGTTCCCCATTTTTTCTTGCACCATCACGACCCCGGTGTTGATAGATTTTTCCAGCACGTTCGTCATCGTTTGTTTGCCATAGCACCGTTCATCCGCGTTGCGAATGAGACGGCCATTGATGGTACGCTCACATGGATCGGTGTACGTCGTTTCGGGAGTAACGAGACCCAAATCCAAACCCGCCGCCATGGTTACCGATTTAAAAACTGAACCAGGTTCGTAGGGGGTAAAAACGGTAGTGTTATTGAAAACAGAAACATCTTCGACCTGTGAATAATTATTCGGGTCAAAATCCGGCAGGCTGCACATGGCGAGTATCGCTCCACTGTTTGGATCCATCATAATAAGCGAAGCACTTTTCGCTTTGTATTCTATCAAACCCTTGCGCAGCGTCTCACACGCTTTATATTCGAGTGCTCGATCAATCGTTAAAACTAGACTCATCCCATCCTCTGGCTCCACAAAAGTCCGATCAGCTAAGGTAATCCACCCCCCGAGGGCGCCGCGTTCCCCCGACACAAATCCTCCCTTGCCGGCAATCTTTTTGTCCCAGTCCCCTTCCAGTCCATATTGCCCCACCATCGTCCCCT
>DATDTU010000089.1:0-13957 GCA_035290705.1 Patescibacteria group bacterium | reverse complement strand
GTTCGCCGGTTTTGCGCAGGAGGTAGTTGGCGCGTTGGAGGAAATAAATAAACAAAAGCGAGCCGATGCGTTTGTTGCCATCGGCAAAAGGATGATCTTTGATAGTAAGGTACAGCACGTGCGCCGCCTTTACTTCTACGGTCGCGTATAACTCTTTGCCGCCAAAGGTCTGGTAAATACTGCCCAGGACGCTTTTGAATTTGTCGCCGTATTCTTGCCCGAACAAATCGCTGGCCTCGCCTTTGGTCTGCAGTGCCTCTTTGGTTTGCGCGATGAGCGCGCGAGCCAGATCATGTGTCAAGACAAAGCGCGAGTGTTTTTTGCGTCGCAATACCAACGCGCCCTTGTCGTATTCGTAGAGAAGGGTTAAGGAGTTGGTGTAATCTTGGATAACGCTTAAGAGTTCCTGCGTCTGCCCGGCCACTTCGGCGCGTTCGGCCTTGGCGCGGATAAATGTAATGGCTTTTTGGAGATCTTTCAACCGTTCGGCATGTTCGCGCAGGCGCTGTTCGTTGATGGTGTAGCCGCGGACGATGTGGTCGCGCAGAGTTTTAGTGGCCCAGATACGGAATTGAGTGGCTCGTTGGGAATTAACGCGGTAGCCGAGCGAAATAACAATATCAAGGTTATAGAGTTTTATCGGTTTATCGGAGAAAGGAATGTGCATTTTTTGCACATTGCTTTTTTCATCTAGTTCGCCGCTCGCAAAGATATTGCGCAAGTGCTTGGTGATAACGCTGCGATCAGTGGTAAATAATTCTGCTATCTGCCTTTGGTTTAACCAAAGAGTTTCATCGCGCAAGCGCACCTCAAGATGAGCCGTTTTGCCTGGCCCTTGGTAGATAATTACTTCGCCACCGTTTGGCGGGGCGGTTTTTAGTTGTTTTTTCTTTCGTTTCATATTGCTTTAGAATACGCTCCTTTTTGGTTTTAGACAATGGTAAAAAGGGCCTTTAACCTTGACAGCAATAGCCTTTAATGGTAATAAAACAACACAACGCCCTAACGGGCAGGAGGGAAACATGACGAACGCGCTGAAGGTGGCCTTGCTGTTTGCCGCACTGGTTGGGTGCGACCGCGTCACTACCTGCACCATCTACGACGACTGCCTGCATCTGGCCGGGCACTGGCTGTGCGTGCAGGGGGTGTGCCAGCAACACCCCACCTGCTCCGATGGCCTCCGCAACCTGGATGAGACCGACGTGGACTGTGGCGGGAGTTGCTTCCCGCACTGCACCATCGGGAAGAAGTGCCTCGTCCAGAGCGACTGTGGTGAGAACGGCGACTGCGTGGGTGGCGTGTGCACCGCACGTCCCTGCACCGTGCAGACGGACTGCCGCGGCCTCTTTCCGCGCATTTGGTCGCTGTGCGATTCCAATGGAACCTGTCTGCCCGACTCCATGACGCTTTGGAACGCCTGTCTCAACGGTGTCTGCACGCCGCCCACGTGTAGTGATGGGGTGCAGGACGGGCTGGAGACCGACGTGGATTGCGGCGAAGTTATCTATGGTAGTTGTGGCTTCATCAATGGTAGGTGGGGGTGGTGTGCCCCCGGTAAGAAGTGTCGGACGTTCAACGATTGCCAGGATAAAGGCCTCTGCCTCGGCGGCATCTGTCAGGTGGCTATCTGCACCGATATGTTCAAAAATGGCACCGAGACCGACGTGGATTGCGGCGGAGGCAACTGCCCCGGTTGTGCTCAGGGGGGAAGGTGCGAGGCGCACAGCGACTGCGGGTTCGGCCAGTGCATGTGCGGCGATGGCGGCGGCCTCCTGGTAGAAAACTGCCCGCAACTTAGTGACACGTTCTGCATGTAGGGGTGAGCGGCCCGGATGCGGTTTTCGCATCCAGCGCGGCTCACTACCACCATCACATCCGGGCCGCTCACTTTGGATGATAAGATTTTATCGTCACGAAGTGAGCCCGGATGCGAACAAAAAACAACCTGTTACGGGTTGTTTTTTGTTTAGGAAATCTCTCGGTAGAATTTATTTATTTTTTATTCAACTGCTCCATTCTCTCGGAGTACGCTTTATAGTAACGGTCACCGATGTATCCGGTTAGTCTGCCATTTCGTTCAAAGTTTTTTTGTAATTCTCTTTCAAACGCCGGGGTGAGCAGATCAACGCGCCCCACAAAGACTCGCTTCGTCTCGGTTGGTTTGGGAGAAATTTTGAGCGGTAGGAGTTTGTTTACGTTTTCTTCCGGCACAATCCAGAAGACGCGCAAGCCAGTATGCTTGAAATAGCTTTCTTCCCAGGTGGCAAGCATGGCTTTGGCTTCTTTCTCATAGAGACCGGCGGCTACCAACGCTTGTTCAAAAGCGGTAAAGTCGGCCTTCGTTGGTTGCTCGGTGACGAAATTAATTTTTTGTTCGGCGCCACTTTTCATTTCGTCGCTCCACCAAAGGTTTTCCGATCCATCAGCTTTTTTTTCATACACAAACACTTTTGGCAATGTGTGTTGGCCAGTGTTTTTGACCAGTAGTTCGTTATCGCTAGTAAATTTAGTTTCAACCGGAATGGAGAAGTTTGCGACACCGCGATAGAAGATGAATTTTTCTACCTCGCCTTTGTGTGATTGAACCAAGTTGGCATCTACCGCACGAGGACTCGTCCAAACTTCCGTCTCTTCTTCTTTTGGCGGCGTCAATTTTGTGGTGGAGTTTGGAGGCAAAACTTTTACTTTCCATTTCATTCCGCCTTTATACGGTTTCGTAAAATCCCAGTTGTCGTTCATTTTGTTGCCGCTGGTATTTTGTGGGTACCATTGGCTAATAATTCCTTGGGGGAAATCTACCTGCACGGTGGCGTTTTGAGCTTTCTTACTATAGAAGTAGATGACCGGTGTTTCCATTTTTATCGTGACATTTTTTGGTTCGTTGGTAGGGGAGATATCGAAACCCTTGTGTCTGTACACAGCATCAGCGCGCTCTGTAAAGTCGCCGTGCTGGTAGGTGAAACGCGGTAATTGTTCCTCGTCAAAATAGAGACCGCCCAGGCGGGTGCCGTCCGTCGCATGCAAGGTAGTAAAGGTGCCCCATTCGTGCACTACCATGCCCTTGGCGGGGAGAGTATTTGTTCGGGCCGCGTAGGCGTAGCTAGCTCCGGCGAGAAGAGTTAAAACCAGGCCGAGGATGAGGAGTTTGATTTTCATAAAGTTTACGTTAAGGTTATAGTGGTACAGTAGCACTGTCTCAATGAGATAGTCAATGGTGGCAGTTTATACTTTTTGCCACACCGCCGCAATCAACGTCGCAAGAGCAGAAAGTACAATGGCAGTTGTCACCGGCACCGTCCATTGTTTCCACACCTCATCGCGTTCCGGCTGGCGGTTTTTGTAGAGATCGCCGACCATTGTATTGCGGTAGAGGTGTAAGGTAGTAGAAAAAATATTGCCGGCAAAAATGAAAGCGGTAATTATTTGAGAGAAACGGGGAAGGTGGGTGAGGTGGCTGACAAAAGGGGCGCGCAGAGAATAGACATACAGAGCGGCGAGGGGAATGCCGATTATAAAAAGCGCGTACCCCCACCAGGGTACGGGGAATAGTTTGCGGATGAAGCTATGGGCGAGAAAGAGGGCGATGGCGATAAGCAGGGCAATGAGATAGCTGTAGAAAACAATGTAGAACGAGCGAAGCAAATCGCCGCGCGAGGTGAGCAGGTATATAGCCAGACCTATTAGTGTATTACCGGTGACATAGATGGCGCCGTCGGCTCCGGTAAGGCGAAGCGGATAGAAGTATTGAGTGAGGGAGACGAAACACATGACAAAGATAATAAAAATGGCCGCGTCGACGACGAGCCATGGGGTAGCAGTGCCTGTTCGCACCCCCGAAAAAGAAAAAAGATAAAAAATCGCGAGGGGCGGCACGAGGGAATTGAGGAGGAGGTGGATAGAGCGGAGGACTGTGAGGAGGGGGTTCATGAGAGCGACTATAATTTGTTCGTAAATATTTTTTCAATATCTCCCATATTTTTATACGTATGTACTTCTACATTCTTATCTCCCTTAATCATTGCCGAAAGTTTAAACGTGTCATCGCCGTGATAGAGGCAGACAACTCGTTTTTTTAAATTGACTGCTTGAGCGATTAAATAGCCAACACCTAAACTTGGCGTCGTCACCTCGGCCACTACCACGTCGCATTTTTTGAGTGATTCCATTTCCCGGTCGTGGATTGCTTCTTTGCTTAAGTCGGTTTCTCCATAGTCCGAAATTGTTTCATCGGCAATGTGTTCGGAAAGCACGGTACCAAATTTTTTTAAGAGCGCGACAATGTCGGCGTACTTGGGCTGATGCGCCCGCCCGCCGCGAATGGCGCCGATGAAGAAGATATCCATACAGATACATTATGTATTAAGTGATAAAAGCGTCGCGTCCCCAGCTTTCTGCCACAAAGCGTCAAAAATACTTTTTTGCATTTCAAATAGCATTTTGTCTTCCACCAAAATCGCTATTGGTTCCCGACCTTCATAGGTAGTATACAGTATTTTACCATCATAGAGTTGTAAATCAACCGCGAAGGCGGTGAGCCGGTCGGTTATAACGCGAAACTGCGTAAAGTCATTGTAGGGATATTTTTTTAATTCCTCGCGCGCGGCGCTGGTGTCGAACAGTAAGACGCGTTTTTGAATTTTTTTGGCAATACGTTTTGTATCAAAGGCTTCGCGGATTTCTATGCCGGGTTTTTTGTTTACTACATCGGCATACGCGTACACAGTTGTTGGTTTAGAAATGATGATATCATCCAGAGCTTTCTTGTATCCATCAATTCCTTCCATCGTCCGCACCCCCGGCCGCTCTCCGGCCAAGCGATATTTTTCCTTCAATTCCGGAATGAGCTCGCGCACGGCCTCCGCGTCCTTCATAAATTCTTTTTCTTTTTCGGCCAGGAGGTCGTAGAGCCGTTCTGGGCTTTCGGCTATGTAGACAGTGCGCCAGTGTTCCTTTACGGCGGACACCAGGCCGGCTTGTACCAAGCGGTTGAGGACGTAGTAGAGCATGGTGCGGGGGAAGGGGGAACGGGTTTGGAGTTCTTGCACGGTGCTTTTGGGGTGGCGGAGCATGGCGGCGTACAACTGGGCCTCGTTTTCACCGAGACCGAGTTTTTCGAGGGTTATGGTGGTGCTATTTTTTTGGCCTAGATTAGGCATATTTGTGTTAAAATGGGGCGATGTTAGAGTTTGTAAAATATGTATTTACTAAGTACTATCTCTGCCGTTGACTCTTATTATACAATATGATATGCTGGTTGGTCAATATGAGATTGGGGATATGTATAGATTGTATTGACAGATTGTTCTTTGAAAGATGAAAAAGGCCTTTGGTTAGACATTTTTTAGTATCCCAGTTTTCATTTCAGCTTGTTTTGTAAAAATGAGCTGAAACGAAGGCTGGGAAATGGTTCCCATGCCGGTTAGAGAGCTGTGCCGAAAGGCAACAAAGGAGGGTTGAAATGGAAAAAGAAAAGGGTACGTTGCCGCAAAAGAAGTTCCCGCTCGCGTTCATTATGTCTCTGCTCACGGATATCTCTTTCGGACGCGATTCGCAGGGGTCGGGCGGGGCCAGGGATACCATGCAGTTTCTCTTGGCTGGGGTAGAAGGTCTCGGCACAGCCGTTTCGACGGCTTGCCGGAAGGGAATTCTCGAACAGCACCCCCAGCTCGCCAAGGTTGATGCGACCGGAGTCAACCCGACCAATTTCATGCTGTGGTTGGAGGAGCAGGAAGCTGAGTTCGGCAAAGAGCTTTCGCTCACCCAGCTGTCGCCGCAAATCATCGAAGCGGTGAGGAAGGAGGAAGAGGAGAACCTTCGGGCTTTGGCGGAGGCGCGTCCCACTTCGATAGAGGAGCTCCAAGCGATCGCCAAGCGTTTCTTGGGGATCTAGATTGGAATCGGCCACGCGCGCCTCTGAGGCAGCGCGCGTGGCCAGAACATCTGAGTTTATGAAATGTTTGTGAATTCGGATGTTCTTTAAAAAAGTTCCCCAGCCTTTCTTTTAGTACACCTCGTGGAAAAGTGAATTGAGAGAAGGGCTGGTATAGGGCTGGCCTAGAAAGATATGACAGGCTGAAAACAAAGGAGAGAGATCATGGACAGCGAAAAAACCCGCGAACGCCTTTTGCAGATCGGGGTGGGGGCTGAGAAACTGCCGCAGGATAGGTTTTGGGACCTCAGCGAGGCGAAGCTTAGCGGGGCGGATCTCACCGGAGCGTATCTCCACAAGGTAAACCTTATCGGGGCGGATCTCACCGGAGCGGACCTCAGCGAGGCGAACCTTTATGAGGCGAACCTCTCTCGATCAGATCTCACCCGAGCTGTGCTCTGCAGGGCAAACCTCAACAAGGCGTGCCTTTTCAACGCGGTCCTGTGCTCCGCGACATTCACCGGCGCGTCCATCGCCCAGGCAGACCTTCGCAAGGCGAAGCTTGTCAGGGCCATTATCGACAGTCAGGCGGATCTCTCACAGACTGACTTCAGTGAGGCAGATCTCCATGAGGCGAAGCTTGTCGGGGTTGGCCTCAGTGAGGCAAATTTCACCAGGGCGAACCTGGCTGGGGCCGATTTTGACTTTACCGACCTCACCAGGGCGAAATTCAACGAGGCAAATCTCACTGGAGCGGGTTTCTACAAGGCAGATCTGAGCGGTGCGAACTTCTGCGGGGCGAATCTCCTCCGCACGAACCTGCCCTGGGCGAACCTTAGTGGAGTGATCTTTCTCACCGCCGCCCAGCTCGTCCAGGCGACGAGAATCGCAGAAGCCTACTTTGATGGGCAATCGGGGCACCTCCTTACCGCCGCCCTCATACTCCGTCAGGCGGGGAAAGAAGGCCATAAGGAGTAATGGGATTTGAACCAATCAAAAGGCCACGGCGTGCACAGAGGGGGTCGCACGCCGTGGCCAGAATATCTGAATTTATGAAATGTTTGTGAGTTCGGATGTTCTTTAACAAATTGAGAACAGAAAACGGGCCATCGTTTTGACCACGGGAGGGAGACATGCGCGTTCAGGTTTACATTGGGGAGGTTGATGAGTATTTTACGCTCGTTCACGAGGGGAACGGCGCAGTGTACCCTTGCAAGGGGGACTCGGGTTTTTTCGCTGGCGATGGGAGGGTGCTGATCTTTGCTACCTGGTGGCGGCAAGTGGTACCTGAACCGGTAGAGGGCTTCACGTGGCCACGCAAGGGGCGGTATGAGTTTCTCAGGGTCAGCCACAAAAAGGAGGGAGACGACTTATGACCAGGAAAAAGAGAAGCAGTGTCGTGCTGTACATTTTCGACAATGGCCAAAATCGGCGCGCGCTGGCGGAAGTCGAGTGGGGCGGAGATCTGGGCAACGATGAGATCTGGCGGACAGAGGACGGCGAGTGGAGGATGAACGACCGTCCCACCGTCGATGGTATCGACGGCTACCCGCCACCGCACTTCCGCGATCTCGACATTACCGTTGGCAGGAGGCGTTTCAGGGGAAGGGTCTATTTCCCCATCGGCGACTTGCAGGAGAAGAACCAAATGCTGAGCGAAAGTTTCGGTTGGGTCCCTCATTAGCGGTGGCCCAACCAATAATCCCGTCATAGGCCACGCGCGCAAGTGGCAGCGCGCGTGGCCAGAATATCTAAAACCATAAAATAATTTGTGAGTTTGGATGTTCTTTATTGGAGGGCAAAATGCGGAAAAAGAAGGGACAAGACTCCTTTTACCCTACTTTCGTTCCGGCACTTGATGCCAGAACGATAATGGGGAGGAGCCGCCCCGGCGGGGCTGTTCGGATATGCGAAGAGGATGTGGTCCTGAAACCGGAGGATATCTCTTCCAGATTCGTCAACCTGTGGTTGGCCCCACTACTGCACGGGGAGACAGACGTTCTTGCTGTAGCCAACAGGCTGCAGGCACAGGGGGTTACCCTGGAGGGGACGCGGGCGCTCGCGGCCTTCACGCGAAGGCACTACAAGCGAGCCGTCACAGGGCTTATCGTACTCTCTCTCGCAGAGAGTGCGATCTGGACGTCAGACGACGGGAAGTGCTATGTACCAGCCGTTGGGCAGATGTTCCCGCCCGATAGCGACATATTGTGCACCTCCTATAGCCTTGGTCCGGCGGCAAACCCTATCGCCCTGGACATAGTCAGGGTATTGGTTTCCGGGGATCGGAAATAGACAATTTTCATAGGTCACGCGCGTTCCCCTGGAGCGCGCGTGGCCAGAACATCTGAGTTTATGAAATGTTTGTAAATTCGGATGTTCTTTGCTGAAGCATTGCTTTTTTTTCGTACGAAAGCAAAGGGGTCAGCTGGATTGCACTAACCAACTGGCGAAAATGGAGGAGTCCATGACTGCACAAGAGAAACTCGAGCGCATTCGGCGCATCTCTAATGACGTGAGAGAAGGTTACAACGAGAACGGCTACTTCTGTGGCGGTTTTGATCTCTTTGTGACCGATGGGTTTTTCACCGAATCGAGGTCTGGGTTTGGCAAAAATCCCGAACAGGCAATAGATAACTATTGGCATCTCCTCGTTAGCCTCCTCTCTTCGGGAATGTTAGTGAAGCAGGGAAAGCTCATGGGGCACGGAGAGCGGCGGTACTTTAAATGGAGTCAGGAGAAAGACGATTGGGAGGAGATCGCCGACCTCAATAATTATTGGTTAAGGTGGGGGAGGAGTGAAGCTTTTTGGGAATACCAACTCAACATAGCATTGCTCCAAGCCATTTCCCGTGAGAGCTAAGCGGCTATTCATGGATGTCCAACAGGCCCTCTTCGTTTTTGGGAGTACGGGAGGGGCCGCAAGATTCTAACAGCGCACTCCCTCCCTAATTCAGTCTTTAACTTTTGAGGGTTGAGTCAGGGAAAAATTTGGAAGCGGAGTGGCTCGGAATTTGAGTCACGAAATTTTACAAAGGAAGGATCTCATGTTCATGCGATTGCCGAGCGCTTTGGGTGTCCATGTGACAAAAAAGGCAAAGGCCGCTGGCATCTCCCTCCCGAAGAGAACCTATCGAGGAGATGCGGGGTTGGACTTGCGAGTTATCGAGCGTGTTACCGTCAAGCCCGGTCGGGTCGCGAGGTTTCCCACTGGCCTTGTCTTCAACCTGCCGACACACCAAGGTAGCCGCAACTGGCGCGTGTCCTTGTGGATTCTGCCGCGTACCGGCCTCGCGGCCAAGCAAGGGCTCTACCCGATGGCCTGGGTCGTTGATTCCGGGTATAGACCGGAAGACGAAGACGGCCTTACACTCTTTCTGCGCAACCTTGAGCGAAAAACTCTTGAGTTCGCGCCTGGCGACCGCGTGGCTCAGGGCGTCCTTATTCCGGTGTGGACTCCGACGCTCGTCGAAATCTCCGCGGACGAGATCGACGAAACCGAGCGCGGTGGCCGACGGCTGGGGAGTTCGGGGATCAAGTAGCTTGATCGGCGAACCTTTCCTTGGGGGCGAGGTTCGCAGAAGGATATTGTGCCCCCTCCCTAATTAAGTTTTTAATTTTTTGGAAGTTGAATCGGGGACCCGAAATCGCACAAACGACAGGAGACAGGAGATGAGCATGGAGAAAAAGGTGACACTCTGTTCTTTTACCAAGCATAGTGCCCCTCCCTTTGAAGTAACGATCAGGGGAGAGGATCTGCCCGAGACCGACGGCAAGAATTTGCTCATCCTTGACATGCCATCTCCGGAGGAAGGGTGGTGGTTGGGGGTCATCACCGACTGGGATGGACACGATAGCCCGGTAACGGAGGCCTCCCTCGTAGCCGTCAAGCTCCCCAACCGGTGTTTCGGATGGGAGCCCAACCATGGAATCTTTTATGGGTTCAGTGGGAATGACAGGGCAACCAGGTTTGGTCGGATGCGCGACCACTAGACCACTAGCTTTCTCGAAGACGCCTTCTCTCTATGGGTTCGGGAGGGGGCGTGCTAAGTTTCAAACGAACCCCTTCCAATTTAATTTTTGGCTCCTCGCGGAAAGTTGATCAGGGAGTAGGTAAAAAATCTCTATCATGTTATACTTTATTCATTAACAAACATTCGTATGAAGCAACCAGAGATCCAGGAAATACTAACTTTTCTGCAACGGAGCAGTAAACTCAAATCAGTGCCGCGCTTTAGCGCGTCTCTTAAAAGTGATGGCGACTCGGTGGCCGAGCACTCCTGGCGGCTCGCGCTCATGGTTTTTATTATCGGGAATCAGTGCAAGGTGGATGTGAATTTGAATAAGGCCATCGGTATTGCGCTCCTGCATGACTTGGCCGAAGCGAAAACGGGCGACTTTGACGCGTATGAATTTATGAACGGAACAAGATCGCTCGATGAAAAACGCGTGCTCGAGAAATCAGCCATGGACGAACTTACCGGCGATATCTCATTTGGCAATTGGATATGTTATATTTGGGAAGAGTTTGAATATCAGAAAACGGTTGAGGCTAAATTTGTAAAAGCGCTCGACCGGATTGAGGCTTTTCTGCACATCGCTGAACATGGGGTGAAAGCATATATCCCCAAAGAATTCCACAGTGACTACGCGGATAAAGCCGTTAAAGCCTTTGACGAAGCGTCTAACCATTTTCCGGAAATTAAGGATTTGCTCGAAATGGTAAAAAAAGATCTCAAACAGCAGTTTGAGGCGGTGGGGGTGAAGTGGACAGTGGGGACAATGCAGGGGTGAATTGACCACGGTTAATTGGGTGAAACGCAGAGGCTACATTATGTAGCCTCTGTTTTTTATTTTATAAAACGCTATTGCAACAATTCCTTATAATGCCGCGCGATTTCTTTTTCACGATTTTTGGTATCGAACCGCAGGGCGAATTGTGGGTTTTCGATGTCAGTTGGCCAATTGAATGGGTTGCCCTGGATGTATTGGCGGATGCGGTTTAATGCATTTTGGTTGTGGATGATGTGTTCGTGGTAATTGCGTTGCCAGACGGGGTTGGCGGGGGTTTGACGGATGGTATTGATACGGGCGGTGGTTGCGGATTTGAATCCGCGGATAATAGCACCAACGGATTGCGATGGCGAAACAAACGGCCGTTCGTCTGTAGGGGCGTATTGATATACGCCCCGGTTCGCTGGCGGGTTGTCTGGTTGGTTATCTGGCGATCGGTGTGATTGTTGGACAGACAGACGTTGGCCAGACAATTGTGGGGCGTATATCAATACGCCCCTACCATCGACGTGGCGAACCATTTGGTCGGTGATTAAAATAATCCCGTGGAAATGGTTGGGCATTACCACAAATTCATCGATGATAACATTTGGTCGTAATTCGGATGTCCGCGCCCATTCATTGTGAATAATTTTTCCGAAATCATTTAACATCATTTCCCCATCAATAATTTTCCCAAACAAATGTTCGCGGTTTTTGGTACAAATGGTCACAAAATAAAAACCCGGGACGGAATAATCCGCGCCGGGTAATCGGATTGATCGACGATGATGATTTTGGTTATATCCCCCCATAAAAAATTTATTTTTTCCTCAACCGCAACGCCCCCGAATTGATGCAATACCGTTGCCCGCCCTTCTCCCTCGGCCCATCATCGAATACATGTCCAAGGTGACCACCACAGCGACGGCAGCGAACCTCCATGCGATTCATACCCAGGCTATCATCCGGAAGGGTCTCAATCGTTTCGTTATTCACCGGCGTATAAAAAGATGGCCAGCCGCAGCCGGCGTCGTATTTGGTGTCGGAGAGAAATAATTCTTGTCCGCATCCGGCGCAGACGTATTTGCCTTCGTCGGTGGTGTTCCAATATTTTCCGGTGAAGGCGCGTTCGGTGCCTTTTTCGCGGAGGATGTGGTATGCGTCCGGGGTGAGGGATTTTTTCCATTCGTCGTTGGATTTGTTGATAGGGTTCATAAAATTATTTCATCAGATACTTATAATATGCCACGACCTCGCGCGGAAGGGAATAAAAATCCCGGAATTCAGGCCACATCCGCGCGTGAGCAGTATAGGTTTTAGTAACGCCGAATTTTTTGAAGGCGAGTTTAGTACGAGGAAGGTGGAAATATTGGGAAACAAGGATTACTGAATCCCAATTTTCTCTTTGCATTATCTCGGCGGCATTTTTCGCGGTGGCGTAGGTGTTGTAGCCTTGGTTGTCGGTGATAATAACTTCGGTAGGAACAGCTTGACCAATAAGATATTTTTTCATTACTTCAGCTTCATCGTGACCGGTGGCATCTATTCCGCCACTAACGATAATTTTTTCGGTTAGGCCATTGTGATAAAGTTCGGCCCCGCGATTTAGTCGTGCTTGGAGGCGTTTGGATGGGGTGTTATCCCTCTCTACTTTGTTGCCAAGAACTACGGCTACGTCGGCGGGTTCAGCAGTATCATTTAGGCCATCGATAGTAAGGGCGAGGATGTTGAGGGCGAAGAAACAACCGATCAGTATAATTGTCACCTTAAAAATTTTCCAGAGAGTATTCATACGATGACGAACTAATCATTTTTTTAAGAGATGCGCCATCACCGCTCGAATTTCCCCATAACTCACCGCATCCCCCAATTCCATCTTAATCGGACTAGCCGCGTATCCGCCGTGTCGTTTGACCGCCTCGGTGATCATCGGAATTTTTTCTGCCGGGACGATGTCGGTGATTTTTATTTCGCCGGTCGGAATAAAGTGAGCGAGGTGGCCTTCGATAGTTCCTTGACCCAATTGACGTAACGCGGCGATTTGTTCGATCGATTTTTTTCCTGCTTGGAATAATCGTAAACTTTCTAATTTGGTGTCGGTGGTTTTGGGCGCACGGCCGTGCGCCCCTACGCCATTGGATTTCCGTTCCCGTTTGGGAATTTTTTGATCGATTTTTGATGACAGGCGGTGCGTGCGGCAGTAATCAACAATCGCGGGGAGAAACTGATTCCCGTAGCGAGCAACTTTTACATCACCAAAGCCGGAGATTTTGCGGAGTTCGATGAGATTGAGCGGTAAGTAGGTGGCGAGTTCGAGGAGTGTGGCGTCCGAGAGGATGATGTAGGCGGGCATGTTTTCTTTGGTGGCAAGAGTCGCTCGGATTTGTTTAAGATTGGTAAATAGTTCTTGTTCATAAGGTAGGTATTGATTGCTATCAATACCTTCACGTTTTTCAATTGTTTTGATAAGCGAGACCTTAGTTTCGCCTTTGAGCACGCCCGGACTCAACGCAGTCAGTTTGATAACAGGATATTCGTCACCGGTTTGTTGCAGGTAGCCTTGGCCAATGAGTTCTTTGAAGTAACGGTACCAATCTTCCTTGCTAATATCAGAACCAACACCGTAGGTGGGTAGAGTTCGGTGGTAATCTTTCATTTTTTCTGACTTGGAGCCACGGAGGAAATCGATGGTATATGTTAGTCCGTACTTTCCCTCAAGGCGCGCGACTGCGGAGAGCGCCTTTTGGGCAATGGTCGTGCCGTCCATGCGTTCGAATTGAGTAAGACAGGCGTCACAGCTCGCGCAGTCACCCGGGTGATCTTCGCCAAAGTAATTGAGGATGCGTTGACGGCGGCAAGAGGGGGTTTCGCAAAGATCCGCCATCTGTTGGAGTTTGCGGAGCATGATGTTGGTTTGCTCGGGGTTGTCTTCGATCACCGCGAATTTTTTGAGTTTGATGACATCGCCGCCGCTGTAGAAGAGGAGCGCGTCGCTTTTGAGTCCGTCACGCCCTGCGCGCCCGGTTTCTTGATAGTAGCTTTCGATATTTTTGGGTAGATCAACGTGGATGACAAAACGAACATTAGATTTGTTGATGCCCATGCCAAAAGCGATGGTCGCGACGATGATTTTGGTTTCATCGCGCAGAAACATTTCTTGGTGTTTTTTTCGTATGTCGTTTTCTAGTCCGGCGTGGTAAGGAAGCGCGGAGAAGCCATCAGCGCTCAGGTCCGCGGCGAGACTTTCGGTAGAATTTCGCGATAAGGCGTAAATGATGCCGGAGTCATCGCGGTGCTTGGATAGATAGTCAACGA
>DATDTU010000088.1:0-2861 GCA_035290705.1 Patescibacteria group bacterium | reverse complement strand
AAAGAAGCAAAAGACAATAAGTCGTTGGCTCATTCTTCAATAGGCACACCGTCGCACCACGCTACTTGCGTAGCGAGTGTTCCGATTCTTTGTAAGCATATGGTTTCAGGTACTATTTCATCGCCCTCACCGGGCTACTTTTCAACGTTCCCTCACGGTACTGGTTCGCTATCGATGATGAGAGGTATTTAGCCTTACCCGCTCGTACGGGCAGATTCCCTCGACGCATTCGTTTATCGAGGTACTCAAGAACAATCAAAAAAACGAATCAATAATTTTCGCATACGGGGCTCTTACCCTCTTTGGCTGGCCTTCCCAGGACCATTCTGCTAACCATTGATGCGTTCTTCTCCTTACGGAATAGATTGTCTTACTACCCCCCAAAGACTAGTTTACTAGTAAACTAGTTGACTAGTTTTTGAGGTTTGGGCTGTTCCCGTTTCGCTCGCCGCTACTCAGGGAATGTTACGCTCGCTTCGCTCGCTAACACGACACTAAAATTTCGCATCGCATACGCGAACAAAGTGAGCGTGATTGTTTTCTTTTCCTCCACTTACTGAAATGTTTTACTTCAGTGGGTTCGCTCCGAACCAGAGCAAAGCTCGGTTCGGTCTCTGGATATTACTCCAGAGGGGTTTCCCCATTCGGAAATCCCCGGATCAAAGGTTGCTCGCCACCTCCCCGAGGCGTATCGCTCGGCACGCCACGTCCTTAATCGCCCTCGTCATCTCGAGTCATCCACCATACGCCCTTATTATCCCGCTAAGACCGGCGAAGCCGGCCTTGGCTTAGATTATATACTTAAGTAACCGTTCTGCTTGAGAAAATGCATTTTTTGTAGATTTAACTTACTCGAATTTTCAATGTTCATCCCGTTACATTTTAAACCCCGCGGTCTTGCCACGGGGATACCGCAGTAGTGTCCAAATCATTTCAGCGTAGTTTAGTACTCCGCTAAAATGTAACGGGATTCATTCAGAGACTACACACCATAAAAAAAGAAATACCGCTGGGACACAGCGGCGCATTCTAAAAGGCACGAAATTGCCCTATCCGCTTTGTGTCCCCAATAATGGTTGTGACTTACTCATAAATATAGTGTGTACTTTGCATTATACACGCGGCAAAAAAGCCGTCAAGGCCGTATCAAGGAAAAACTGTGGATATTGAAAAAGCGCCCCATAAGCAATAGGGCGCTTTTTGTCGTAACAATGTACCTATATTAGTGATGGTTCGACATGTCGCGCTTGAGTTTTTCGATAAATTGCGAAGCGTGCTCTTTGCCGCCTAAACCAAATGCTAATGCGCCGGCGCCAGCCAGCATAAAGACAAATGCCTGAATAATGGTGAGAAGCAATTCTTGAAACAAGCCGAGCTGCAAGAGCGCTGCCACAAATGCAAATATCCAAATGGCCCATCGCGCAACGCTTCCCAAGAACCCTGACGACGGCATTGCCGCCGCGCGTGCGGTACCGCTCACTACATGGCCAGCCAGATCGCCCACGACTGCGCCGACAAGCAACACGAGAGCGGCAACAATCACTTGGGGAAGGTACGCCAACACCACATCGCTGAGAAACACCGAGACCGCGGAGAGACCCAAAATATCAAATACTGCCAACAAAAACACCAAGATAAAGAACCAGCGCACCAACGCCCCGACAAACGCACCGGAATCCAAATGCCATCCTGCGCGTTCAATGTATTCTTCCGCGCCAAGATTGCGCAGAACATGATCCACTTTAAGCGCTCGAATCGCCTGCATGACAACACGCCCGAGGGTCACCGCAACAAACAAACCAACCAAAAACACAACCAGCGCAAAAATAAGCTTCGGCACAAAAACAACGGTGCCTTCCAGCAGTTTATTAAATGTCACCACCAGCGATTCGCCGTATGTTTGTAATCCATCATTCATAATTTTTGATATAAAACTACTTTTAGTAATACGATCGGCTTAATACTTAATACAATGCCTCCCAAAGAGCTCGACCTTTGTTGTATTAAGCGCCTTATAGAAGCACTGTTTTATTCTACCACGGAAACAATTGGTCCGTTTTACTACCTGTGGACAACTAAAATAGGGAGTTTTTGGGCTCCAGAGGGCTCGAACCTCTGACCTTTCGCGTGTGAAGCGAACGCTCTAACCAACTGAGCTAGGAGCCCCGGATTATTTTATTATATTTCCTAGTTTGTTTATCAAAATCTCGTGCGGATAGTCAAACAGGTCGCGTAAAAATTTATCATGCATAGCCATGCGATGCTCGAACTCGGTAGGTGTCAGGAAAACCCACGACAATTCACGACCCATCTCGGCCTCCAATTGTTTGACCAACGGATCATAGGTGCTGCGTTGTGCGCGCTGACCGACAATTAATAAATCAACGGCGTGTTCAAATTCGAGATATTCAGAAAGTGGAATGGTATCCTCGGGCGATGCCGCGGCGTTGATAAACGCGCCGCCCACCACAACCAACCGAACGCCATTGCGATTTTTGCAGTAGCGCACAATTTTTTCTCTCGAAACCGGGGAAGCCCCGATGAGCAAGTTGCGCAACGGCCCCGTCAGGGGGAACGTGGGCGCAAAACGAAAACCGGATACTTTTTTTCTGCGCGTTTTTTTATGCTTAATGATTTCGTCAACCCGTTTTGCAGGAGCAATTAATGCTACCGAGCGTAAAAATCGAATCTCGCGACGCGCCGAAATAATAGAAATAGCCGATGATTTGGCAAGTTCTTCGGCAGTAACAACGCGGTCGGGGTTTTCTAAAAAAAGCCTCATCGTCCGCACCCGCGCAATCCCACCCATAAGTCTTTCTAAAGTATTCATAATACCTTTTATGGTAAACAAAAGCGCCCCG
>DATDTU010000087.1:0-6895 GCA_035290705.1 Patescibacteria group bacterium | reverse complement strand
CGCAACCTTCACCGAAAAATCCAAATCCTTATCTTTCGCCAAAGCCTTCATCGGCGCGAGCACGGTCTCTTGCCATTCAAAGTATGGAAAATACTCATTGAGCGTTTTACCGTTTACCGTTACCTTCCCACTCCCCTTGTCCACGCGCACTCGAGCGGAGGCAGTCTTACGGCGTCCTACCGCGCGCAGCAATTTTTCTTTTGCGTTAAGCTTGGTCATACGTTCATCAAATTAGTTAAACATGATCCGGCGCATGCGAACGGTGCGGAATTTATTCTTGGGAAGCATTTTCATAACCGCGAGACGCACAACTTTTTCTGGATCTTCTTTAATTACTTTCTTCGCTGGAATCTCCTTCAAACCACCTGGATGCATGGTGTGGTGGCGATATATTTTTTGTTCAAACTTTTTTCCTGTAAAAGCAATTTTATCAACATTGGTAATAACTACCTTATCTCCCCGATCAACATGGGGCTCATAGCTCGTTTTATGCTTACCCATGAGAATGCGAGCAATCTGAGTTGCCAAACGTCCTGGACTCTGAGCAGTGGCATCAAGCTCAATTTTTTTGTGTTTGTTACTAGTCATACTAAACGTACGTTAGCTCTTGAAATTAGACTAATTCTACCAATACTTCCTCGGCTCCATCCCCAATCCGGTTCTTGACCATAGTGATGCGCGTATAACCGCCAGCGCGTTCTTTGTAGCGCGGACCGAGCTCTTCCATCAATTTTCGTATCGCATTCTTCGTGTACAAAACACTTCCCAGATCGCGGCGCACGGCCAAGGTATTCTTTTTCGCTTTGGTAATAAGTCGTTCGGTCATAGACCGCACCGCTTTGCCCTTCGCTTTAGTAGTACGAATCTTTTCATACAAAACAAGACTCTCCGCCAAATTAGCGAGTAGCGCCCGGCGTGAAGCCGTCTTGCGATCCAAGGTAACTTTTCTCTTTTGATGTCTCATATATAACTACCAAATAATACTTTCTGCGTTGATCTGCGTTGCCGTCCGCGTTATATCCGCTTCTATAGTCGTAGAAACGGATGAACGCAGATAACTACGCAGATAAACGCAGAATTGAAATAGTTTGTTTAATTTATTTATCTTTCTTCTTACTAGTTTTTTTAGCTTTCGGCTTCTTTTCTTTCTTTCCCTCGCCCGCCATAGCTTCAGCGGCGGCGGGTTCAACCTCTTCTTTTGTCTCAGGGGCAGCTTCCTCAACCACAGCTGGCATAACTTCCGCTGCTGGAGCAGCGTCTGATACAATCGTAAAGTGATCCATTAAAATCTGCGTCGCTTGGCGTATAGCTTGCTCAAAACCAATCGTACCGTTCGTTTCCACATTCATGGTAAGTTTCTCGTAGTTGGTAATGTCTCCCACGCGAGTAAGTTCCACGTGGTAACCAACGTCCTTCACTGGCGTATATACCGAATCGGTAACAATGGTACCCAGATCATAACTTTTGCGATCCTTCTCTTCTACCGGCTTGAACCCGCGTCCTTTGCCCACCACGATTTCCATCTCGAGGGTCTTCTTCTTGGTAAGCGTGGCAATAACTAAATCTTTATTGATAATTTCTACCGAACCGTTGGGAGTAATATCCCCTGCAGTCACTGGACCAGCACCAGTTTTCGTCAAAGTAAGAGTAACTGGTTCATCAGAAAAAACCTTCACCGCGAGCTGTTTCAAATTAAGCATGAGTTCAACCACATCTTCCTTCATGCCATCCACTGTGCTAAATTCATGCTGTACGCCTTTGATTTTGAAATATTCCACCGCGGCGCCTGGCAGCGAAGACAGGAGTACGCGACGCAAAGCGTTCCCGAGAGTAGTTCCATACCCATGATAACAAGGACTAATCATCACACTACCAGAATGAGGAAGTGTCCCTGGCTGAAACTCAACTTTAGACGGTAAGAGAAAATTTTCCATATCCTTTAAAATTAAATTCTTTCCCCTCCGCGTAAATCCGCGTCGCTATCTGCGTTTATCTGCTTCTATAGTTGTAGAAACGGAATAACGCGGATAGCTACACAGATCGACGCAGAAAGTATTTAATAAAGTTAAAGTTAACGAGAATAGAACCCAATGATGGCGTTCGCGTCAAAGTTTGGATTTTCAACCGTTGGCGTATTCAAAACCTTGGCGGAAAGACTCTTGCTGTCCACAATAAGCCAGGACGGAAAATCCTTCTTGGCAATGGTTTCTCCTCGTCCCTCAAATAATTTACTCGCCTTCGAACGGTCACGAAGTGTTATCTGGTCACTCACCTTTACCCGGAATGACGGAATGGTTACCTTGCCTCCGTTTACCACAATATGTCCGTGGTTCACGAGCTGTCGAGCGGCCGCGCGAGAATTGGCAAGACCCGTGCGATAGACGACGTTATCCAAACGTGACTCCAAGTAGGTAAGCAAAAACTTACTCGTATCACCGGTTTTCTTGGAAGCTTCCGCTACGTAATTGGAAAATTGGCGCTCAAGAATTCCATAGATGCGCTTTACTTTTTGTTTTTCCAAGAGCTGCTTGCCGTACCCAGAAATTTTCGGACGCTTGCGGGAAGGGCCGTGTACGCCAGGTGGGTAACTGCGTCTGGATACCGGGCACTTTGGAGAATCACATAATTTCTCTCCAAACTTTCGGCATAATTTATGTTTTGGTCGTAAATCTCGAGCCATAAGTGAAGTTAATAGTTGATTGGTTGCTAGTTATTAGTAAATAATTGAAACAATTGGTTATATAGTCCGATGGTTACAAATAACCAATAACTAATAACCAATAACTTTTATACTCGTCTCCGCTTCGGTGGTCGGCACCCATTATGCGGAATCGGCGTGGTATCAGTAATAGAAAGGACGTTCAATCCATTAATGTGAAAAGCACGAATCGCGCTCTCTCGACCTCCACCAATACCTTTTACAAAAACATTCACTTCTCGTACCCCATAATCCATAAGCTTGTTCATCAAATTTTTCACCACCATACTAGCCGCGTACGGCGTAGCCTTTTTTGGACCCTTAAATCCGCTCGCACCCGCCGACGCCCAACCCAGCACCGCTCCATTCGGATCAGTAATGGTGATAAGAGTGTTATTATACGTGGCTTGAATGTACGCATTACCACGCGGAACCTGCCGCACGACTTTTTTGACTTTTGGTTTCACTACCTTGCCCGTCGTCGCAGCGGCCACGGCAGTAGCTTCCATTGGTTTAGTTTGTTGATCGGTCATAAAGTTGTATCCAGATATTCGGATAATCCAGATTGTCCAGATACGAATTGGCATCCGTAAATCTGGATTATCTGGAAATCCGGATTAAATTTAAGTCTTTTGTCCCGTCAGCTTCTTACCACTTGCCGCGGTCTTGCGAACATTACCGCGAACCGTGCGCGAATTACGCTTGGTGGTCTGTCCGCGTACCGGCAAATGCTTCATATGGCGAACGCCACGGTAAGATTTGATATCCTTAAGGGACTTAATATTACCCTGCACTTCACGGCGCAAATCTCCTTCGGTACGATATTGTTTTTCCACGATAGACCGAAGAGTATCCTGCTGCTCGGTGGTTAAATCTTTGGTGCGAATATTTCCATCAACTTTAGCAATCTGCAAAACTTTCTTAGCCAAAGTAGGCCCAATGCCATAAATATATGGCAAGGAAAATTGAATCTTTTTTTCATTTGGAATGTTGGTACCAGCAATTCTCATACTTTTATAAAATTTAACCTTGTCGTTGTTTATGTTTCGGGTTACTGCAAATAACGCGCAACCGACCATTGCGACGAACAATCTTACACTTCATGCAAATTTTTTTGACTGATGCTCTCACTTTCATAGTATGTTTACAAAAAATACCAACCACTGCCGCGATATCGACGCCAGCGATACCCCTGACTACGGACCTGTTGTCGCTGAGTCAGTGTTCGCTAGCTACACCGCACTGGTTGATATTTTTAACTAACGAGTAAATTTTAAAATCGATAGGTGATTCTTCCTTTAGTAAGATCATAGGGGGTCATCTCGACCTTCACCTGATCCTTAACTGAAAGACGAATCTTATTGAGGCGCATTTTGCCCGACAGATGAGCAACAATAATTTGCCCACTCTCGAGCTTCACCCGGAACATTCCGGCTGGAAGCGGCTCCTCAACTACCCCCTTCATCTCTATAACGTCAGTTTTAGCCATTTTTGAAAATTAGTCTGACTTAAGTTTAATGGAAAACCGAAATTTAGTCAAGGGCGCGTTTGGCAAAAATCAGCCTTACCCAAGCACGTGCTATAATCTACCATATTTGTCGCTTAAATTAGCCAAAATCTTTAATCTTTAATCTTAAATTTATACACACCGGTGCACGATTCACGATACACGTAAAACGATACAATTGTGTATGTATCGTACTACGTGTCTCGTGTCTCATGTTGATACACCCAATGCTTATACAACAAAAAATTCCATCCAACCGCCAGCCCAATATTAGCTATCCGCGCCACCATATAATGAACACCAAACTGATGAGAAAATATCCACATCCATCCGACCGCAAAAGCATAATTCATTCCAGTAAGCATTACGAAACGAACCATTTGTTGATGCGTGACACCTTTTGATTTAAACGACCAATGCTTATTGAAAAAGAATACATACGCAAGCATAAAAGGCTGATTGACTGCTACAGCGAGCACCGGATGTAAGCCAAGATGTTGCTTAAGCAAATACAAAGTACCCATGTCCAAAACGAAAGCACTGATGCCAATCACAAAATATTTTACGAATTCACGTCGGAGAGACCAGAGATGTAAGAATAATTTTTTGATCATACCCCTTACCGGTAATGATTCGTAATTTGAAAAACTTCGGCATCGCCATCTGGTGTAATAAAAAAGAGAGCACGAAACTTTCGATCTAATCTGAATGAGTATATACCGCGCCACTTTGGTTCAAGCAATTCTACATGCAGTGAGGGGTGACGAAGATTTTCTTCGAAGAGTCGCGCAACTTTTTTCCATTTCGTGAGCAAATTATTTCTTTGCAGCCGTTCTTCGAGATCGTTGCGCAAGGGCTTTAGCCGCATACCTATTAAATGAAGAAAGACGTAGACCTGATCTTAAATCGTTTAAAAAAGCTTTATTATATTTTCCAGTACGTCGAAAATCATCCACTACCTCATCAATGGGATCCTGCAAAGCTAACTCAAACAAGCGTGACTTTAATTCGCGCAACGCCTTAGCTTGTCGCTCAAGCTGACGATATTTAGATCTAGAAACATTGATGTAAGACATACTGCTAGTATAAATTATGGGAGGCTATATGTCAATTTTCTACTCAACAATCGCCTTAATCCTCCTCACTCCCGCGCTCACCGCCTCTTCTTTCACAATCTTAAATTTCCCAATCAGGCCCGTATGCTCCACATGCGGCCCACCACAAACCTCGCGGCTATACGTTGGATTTGCTGGATCAGCCGTCGCCGGGAGATTCGGGTCACCCACCGTATACACTTTAATCTTCTCCTGATACTTATCTTCAAACAATCCAATCGCGCCCTTCGCTTTCGCTTCCTCAAAACTCATTTCCTGCCAACTGACGAGATAGTCACGTTGAATCGCGGCGTTAACTAAATCCTCCGCCTGTTTAATTTGCTCCGGCGTCATTTTTTGCGGGTGCGCGAAATCAAACCGCATGCGCTCCGCGGTAATGTTACTCCCTCGCTGAGTGGCGTGGGGACCAAGAATTTTAAGAAGTGTCGCGTGAAGCAAGTGGGTAGCGGTGTGATACTTTGTCGACATTTCGCTATGGTCCGCGAGTCCGCCCGCGAATTTTTGCTCACTTCCGGCACGGGATTTCTCTTGATGCTCTCTAAAAGCTTGGTTAAACCCTTCCACGTCAACCGCCAAACCATTCTCAATCGCCAGCTCCTGCGTCATCTCAAACGGGAAACCATATGTGTCATAGAGCTTGAACGCGTGTTTACCGGAAATCTCTTTAATAACTTGCCCTGTTTTCTCGAACGCCATTCGGAATCCATTTACTAACTTTTCAAATTCTTTAAGACCCTGTTCAATGGTGTTCCGGAACTTACTCTCTTCCCGCGCCATCTCGGTAAGCACAAAATCCCTATTGCGAGAAAGCTCAGGGTACACACCAGCAAAAATCTCAATGACTTTTTCGGCAATGTGAGTGGTAAAGTTATCCTTGATACCAATCTGTTTACCATAACGCACTGCGCGGCGAATGAGACGGCGAACAACGTACCCTTGATCGGTGTTACTTGGCGCAATCCCTTGATTATCCCCCATTATCATGGTAACTGCCCGGATATGATCCGCCATAATGCGCATCGCGCGAGTTACTTCTTTTCCTTCAATATACTCACGACCACTTATTTCTTGAATTTTCTGGATAAGCGGCCATAAGGTATCGATTTGGAAAATGTCGACATACCCATTAAGGATCCGAATGGTGCGGTCAAGTCCCATGCCAGTGTCAACATTCTTCTTAGCCAAGGGAACGAAAGTATTATCATCCTGCCGATTATATTGCATGAAAACATCATTCCAAATTTCCAACCAGTTTTCCTTGTCAGTCCCCGGGTTACTGCCTGATGGAGGAAATTCTGATTCCCCCTGCCAAAAAAACATTTCGGTTGATGGTCCACACGGTCCAGTTTGCCCGGCTGGTCCCCACCAATTATCTTCGCGTTCAAGCACGCCTCCAGGCATATAGGCAATACGCTCTTTTGGTACACCGATCTCTAACCAAATCTCAGCCGCTTCATCATCTTTTTGCAAATCTGGAAATCGCGAATCACCACCAAATACGGTAACTGATAATTTCCGCGGGTCAATACCGAGCCACCGTGGTTGCGTAAGAAATTCCCAACTCCACTCAATCGC
>DATDTU010000086.1:0-3440 GCA_035290705.1 Patescibacteria group bacterium | reverse complement strand
GCCGATTGTTATGAGGTTGTACATAGTGAGAGTACTAAGTTCTAAGCTTGTAAGTACCGTGGGAAATGATTCGACCGGAAAAGTTGCTTTTGATGAACTAAAAAAGTACGGCGTTGATACAACGTATGTTTCTACTGATCCAAAAGCAAAAACCCGTTACTCCGTTATTCTCAATTACAAAGCCGATCGCACCATTCTCTCCTACTCCGACAAAAAGAACTATGAATGGCCGGAGCCGTTTCCAGAAACGGAATGGATTTATTATACCGGGCTAAGCGAAGGGTATGAAAAATTACAGAGCAAGCTCGTTAGCTATCTCAAAAAACATCCGAGTGTGCGGCTCGCTTTGAACCCCGGCTCGTTCATGCTCAAACACAATGTTGACGATATAAAAGAAATGATCGAGCGAACGGATGTGCTAATTGTAAACGTGCAGGAAGCCGAGAGGCTGCTCGGAACGACCATCAAAAAAGAAAAAAATGTTGAGGCGTTAATCCATGAATTAGTCGGAATGGGAGTGAAAGAAGTTGCCATTACCGACGGCGGGAACGGCGCCTGGGCTGGGGATGCGAATGAAGCGTGGCATTTGGACGCGTATCCGGTACACGTAGTGGCCAAGACTGGTGCCGGCGATGCTTTTTCCGCCGGCTACCTGGCCGCGCGGCAGTACGGACATGATCTGCAACATGCGCTTGAGTGGGGCATTGCGAATAGCTGCAGTGTCGTTTCCGAACACGGGCCGCACAAAGGATTGCTCGACAAGAAGGAGGTAATGGCCGTGATTCAAAAGTTTCCTACTCACCAGCCGCAGGAACTATAAGGTATGGAGCAAGCTCTTCCCCCTTCTTTTCTCCTATCAATCATTTTCCCCGTATTCAACGAGGCCAGGCGTTTACCAAGCGCCTTTTTTGCAATTAAACAGTTTATCGCTGAGTCCCCTATTCCGTGTTTAGAAATTATTTTTGTGGATGATGGGAGCAATGACGGGACCAAACAGATGGTTGAAGAATTTATGAAAAATAACCAGGATCCCAAAGTGGAGTGGTGGCTCATTAGTTATGAACAGAACCGAGGCAAGGGATACGCGGTACAGCAGGGCATGTTCGCGGCGAACGGTAATTATGCTCTGATGGCAGATATTGATATGGCAACGCCTTTAACTGAATTGACTCAGTGTCTCCCCCATATGCAAGATGGAGCGCCGATTATTATTGGCAGTCGAAAAGTAGCTACTTCGATTTTGGTTAAACCTCAGCCGTGGTACAGGCAAAAAATGGGAGAAACGTACGCTTTGCTCGCCCGCCTGCTCACCGGCCTCCCCTACAAAGATTTTGGTTGCGGCTTTAAACTTTTTTCTCAACAGTCCGCGCGTTTTCTCTTCCCTAAAATTATCACGACTGGCTGGATATTTGATACGGAAATTCTCTACTTGGCAAAAAAAGCCGGTTACCCGGTGGTAGAAGTGCCAGTGCACTGGACGGATGACCGAGATACGCGCGTGCATGTGATCAAGGATATTTTCTCCTCGCTCAAAGACTTGTTGCTTATCCGTTTTAAACACTAGCGGCTATGTTCCAGACCATTCGCTCATTCTTTGCCGACGCGGAGCCGCGTTTGACTCTATACCAATCGCGCTGGTGGTTTCATGTTGTATTATTTGTCCTCGCCACGCTCCTCACTATTTCCCGCCGTCCCGATATCATTCTATATCCGCAATTCTGGGCGGAGGATGGAACAGTCTGGTTTGAGGACGCCTACAACCTTGGCTTTTGGAGGGCACTGTTTATTCCGGTGGTCGGATATTTTCAAACTGTTTCTCGGCTAGTGGGCGGACTCGCTCAACTGGTACCGCTTGCTTACGCGCCACTGCTGTTTAACTTAGTGGCCCTTGCGATCAAAATTCTTCCGATCCATTTTCTTTTTTCATCCCGCTTCTCGGCTATTGTTTCAAACGGCTGGGCAAAGCTTCTCATGGCACTGCTCTATATTGGTCTCCCCAATACGAGCGAGGTTTTTGTAAATGTTACCAACGCGCATTCCTACTTGGCGCTTTTGGCTTTTATGATTGTAGTAGCGGAACCGGCCAAGAACTTAGGATGGAAGCTGTTCGACATTTTCTTCATTTCCCTTTCAGGACTCAGCGGCCCCTTTATTGTCTTCCTATTCCCTATTGCTTTGTTTCGCTGGTGGAAAACTCCGGATCGAAAACGGTTACTGCCAATCATGTTACCACTCTTACTGTGTGTGGTGATACAGGGAAGCTCAATTGCTCTCACTGGGTTAAAAGCACGTTCGCCAATGGCACTTGGCGCGACCCCGGCGTTGTTCGTAAAAATTTCTGCCGGTCAAGTATTTCTTGGTTCCCTCATCGGTAAGGAAGGTTTCGCGCGTTTGTACAACTTATATCTCTATCAAAATGATTTGATAAGTAAATTCATGTACCTAGCGGCGTTCCTCATTGGCGCGGCAACGGTGCTCTATACTTTTATAAAGGCAAAGTTGGAAATAAAACTCTTTATTGTTTTTGCCGGAATCCTCTTTGCCACCGCGCTTCTCAAACCAATGGCAAGCACCCGAGAATCACAGTGGCTCGTGATGTCACTCCCCGGAAACGCTACTCGTTATTGGTTCATGCCGATGCTTGGCTTTGTGGTTTCACTGGTGTGGATGCTTGGTAAAAAAAATCCGCTTCCTTTGCGGATGGCGGCGTTTGTGGTACTGCTCGTTTCGCTGGTGGGGATGAAACTAGAATGGGTGTATTATCCGTGGCCAGATCGTAACTTCAAACAACATGCCGAGGAATTTGCCAAAGCTCCTTCGGGCACCATAGTAGAAATTCCTATCATGCCCGAGAATTGGCACAAGATGCGATTGATTAAACATTAGACAAATTTCTGTAGGGACGTCTGTAATGTATCCGGATACAACACACTCCGCCTGTCATCCCCGTGAAAACGGGGATCCAGAGTGTTTGGCGACTGGATTCCCGCCTGCCTCTCGGCCATGAGCTCGAGGCCGAATGGCGCGGGAATGACACGGTGTAGTGATTACATGTGAAAAACTGTCTAAATCCTATATATAAAAATCTACTTCTACCGATCGGTGGATACCACGCAACCGATTGAGCTCGTGCTTGCGACCGTGGAAAAATTCCGGCGCGGCGCACACTGCCTCGTACTCAAGTTCCGGCCCGAGTAGGCACAGCCCATGCTCAAATACTCGTACCTTCTCTCGAATTTCGTTAGCCAAATTAGGATGATCTTGTTCCTTGTCCGCCAGCTCTCTTAAATGGTTAAGCGTTGCTTTGATTTCTTCCAGAACTTTTTGAAATTCGTTGACACGGCGCAGATAGCGAACTTTTTCTATCCCGACGAGTTCTCGATTCACGTACGCTCGTAACTCCCGCTGCATTTCTACCAAAGCGACGCATAATTCCCCTC
>DATDTU010000085.1:0-5654 GCA_035290705.1 Patescibacteria group bacterium | reverse complement strand
AGCCGGCAAGTTTTTGCGGAGTCGTTGGGTTGCGCCCAAGTTACGGAAGGAATTCGCGCTATGGAATTATGCCGATGGCGTCGTCCTTGGATACGGTGGGGCCGATGACGAAGAGTGTTGAAGATATGGCGATTGTCATGGAAGTTATAGCTGGTAGCGATAAGAAGGATGCAACTACCGTCCAAGATTTGGTACCAGTGTATAGTGAAAGAATAAAGAATAAAGAATTAAGAATAAAGAATATACGAATTGGTGTACCTAAAGAATATTTTGAAGTAGAGGGGATGGATGCGGAAGTAAAAGCGATTACGGAAGAAGCAATTAAGAAATTAAGAAATTTAGGGTGTGAAATTGTTGATGTGTCTCTGCCGCATACAAAATACGCGATTGCGGTGTATTATATTATTGTACCTAGTGAGGATAGTTCGAATTTGGCGCGGTTGGATGGCGTTCGCTATGGTGTGCGGGCGGAAGCGGAGAGCTTGTTTGACGTGTACGCTAAATCTCGAGCGCAAGGGTTTCCGGAAGAGGTGAAGCGGAGAATTTTAATTGGCACCTATGCGTTGTCGGCAGGGTACTTTGACGCGTATTATAAGAAGGCGGCGAAGGTACGGACGCTCATTAAACAAGATTTTGATGAGGTGTTTAAAAAAGTGGATGTTTTGATTACGCCAACGTCTCCGTTCCCCGCCTTTGGAGTGGGAGAGAAAGCGGCGGATCCAATTGCGATGTATTTGGCGGATGTGATGGTAAGTCCCTCTGCTGTGGCTGGTATGCCGGCGATATCTATTCCGGCCGGAAAAACAAAGGCGGGGTTGCCGGTGGGGGTGCAGATAATTGGGGCGAGGTTGAAAGAGGAAGTTGTTTTGTCTGTCGGACATCAACTGTCATCCTGAGTCGGAGCGAAGGATCTCTGTCCGTTCAGTTGTTTGATTGCTCCATTGTTCAATAGCTTTATCTTAAGCCAAGGGGATTGCTTCGTCGTCGCGCGAGCTCCTCCTCGCAATGACAAAAATATGGTTACCAAAACACCTCCAAAAGAAAATGTAATTACCACCCCTCTTCCGTCTGATCCTCCGATGGCCACCACTGGCGCCGCGGTAAATTATCGCGACTCGTGGCGCATTTTTCGTATTATGGCGGAGATGGTTGAGGGCTATCAGTTTTTGGGAAAATTTCAGAAAGAGATTGTGATTCAAGGTTCGGCGCGGCTCCCAAAGAATAGCAAGTATTATAAAATCGCGGAGCAATTGGGGAAGCTTCTCGCGAAGGGTGGATTCGCTACCATCACCGGCGGGGGCCCGGGGATAATGGAAGCGGCCAACAAGGGAGCGCATGAAGCGGGCGGAGTATCGGCCGGACTCAATATTCAGCTTCCCTTTGAACAGCGCATTAACCCGTATGTGCAGGACGCGGTGTCGTTTTATTATTTCTTTACGCGCAAGGTGATGCTCACTTCCCCCGGGAACGCGCTGATTTATTTCCCCGGCGGGTTTGGCACGCTCGATGAGCTGTTTGAAGTGGTTGATTATATAGAGCTTGGCCACATGGACCGATCACCGGTGGTGCTGGTGGGCCGGGAATACTGGGCGCCGCTGGTGGATTTTGTGCGCAAGAAATCTATTGATACGGTACATTCGGTGTCTCCGTCGGAATTGGAAAATTGGCATATCGTGGATACGGCGGAAGAGGCGTTTGAGCTGGTAAAGGATGTGAAGGACCGGCCGAATGTGTGCAACGGCGACCCGAATAACCCGCTGTGCGTGGAGGGGACAGATTGGAAAGTGTTTCGCATTATGGCGGAGTTAGTGGAGGGGTTTGAATTTTTAACGGCAGTGCATCATGACGTGACGATACTTGGCACCAAGAGTCTCTTGCCTGGTTCCCCGTACTATGACGCGGCGTATGAACTGGGGAAACTCTTGGCGCAGAATAAACACATGGTGGTCACGGGTGGCGGGCCAGGGATTATGGAAGCGGCCAACAAGGGAGCGTTTGAGCACGGCGGCGTGAGTGTGGGTATCAACATGCGCTATGAAGGTAAGGAGCGCGTCAATAATTACATTACCAAATCCATCGGCTTTGTATTTCCATTTATCCGCAAGCTTATTATCACGGCCCCGTCCAACGCATTTGTCTTTTTCCCCGGCGGCTTTGGCACGCTCCACCAATTGTTTGAACTTCTTACCCTCATTGAAACTAAAAAGCTGGAAAAGATCCCCATTATTCTCTACGGCCGCGACTTCTGGCAGCCGCTCCTTGAGTTTGTGCATGATCTGTACGCGAAATTTCGGACGATTGATCTGATTGATGAGAGTTATTTGATTGTGGTGGATGAACCGAGTGAAGTAATGCAGTATTTGAAATAGTTTTTAATTGTCATTCTGAGGCCACAGCCGAAGAATCTCTTGAATGTTCTTTCGCAAGAACATTCACTTCGGAGCGAGTCGCAATGAGCGGAGAAGATTCCATTGACGGACAGAGATCCTTTGCTACGGCGCGACCCGTTCGATTTGACTCAGGGTCGCCTTGAGCAAGGGTCGAAAGGCGAGCCTTCGCTCCCGTTCGAGGGCCTGACCGTTCGGCCACGAGCTCACGGCCGAGTGGGCGGCCCCTCAGGGCCAGTCGATGGCAGGATGACAGACAATGTGGAATCTTTGAATTTGTTTTATGTTACCTTACTTCCAAATCACCGGCTGGCAAATTGGTCCCGTGACCATTCAAGCCTGGGGCCTCATGGTCGCGCTCGGCATTATGGCCGCGGTTTTAGTCGCTAACTACCTTGCCAAAAAGTACCTGCTTTCGCCGCAGGTTATTTTAGATTTGGCGATTTGGATTTTGATTTCGGCGTTTGTGTTTGCGCGGCTGTTCCACGTGCTATTTTATGATCCGAGCTATTACTTGACCAATCCGATGGAGATTTTGTATTTGTGGCATGGCGGCGCCTCATCGCTCGGTGGATTTTTCGGCGCCGCTGTCGCGGTGTTTTTGTTTGCTAAAGTGCGAAAGTTTTCTTGGAAAGAGTTATTGCCGTATTTTGATGTTGGCGCCTTGAGCTTGTGGCTCGGGTGGGGGATTGGGCGGATTGGGTGTTTTTTGATCCATGATCATCCGGGGACGTTGTCACACTTTTTTTTGGCGGTACAGTACCCGGCCTTGCCTCTTGATAATAACGGTATGGTTGTTTTTAATCCATCCACTGATGCTGTGTTCCCTCGTCATGATTTGGGTTTGTATGAATCGATTTTGGGTTTTGTTTTGTTTATTGTTTTTGCTTTGCTGTTTAAAAAGCTGGTGAAAAAACGGTGGGGGCTGGTGGCGTTGTGGTCGAGTGTGAGTTATGTGGTGGTACGTTTTTTCCTCGATTTTTTGCGGGCGACGGATTTGCAACAAGTCGACGCGCGCTATGCTTCTTTAACGCCAGCGCAGTGGGGGATGATTGCTATAGTTCTGGGATTGACTTCTTTGTTTATATATGGCAAGATGAAGCGACAAAATACCGTTGATAATGACTGAAATCCTAAATCCGAAACTCTAAATTCTAAACAATCTCAAATTCTTAAAATCCAAATTTTTTAGTTTTGAATTTTGGTAATTTAAAATTAGAATTTGTTTCGGATTTAGGATTTCGAGTTTAGAGTTTATTTAAATGGAAGGTTCGCATAGTTGGTCTAGTGCGCACGCTTGGAAAGCGTGTATACCGAAAGGTATCGAGGGTTCGAATCCCTCACCTTCCGCCAACCCATTTTCTCATACTCACAGCCTTACTATTCAATCAACTTTATCATCTCTAACAACGTAAATATGGAGGAAACAAAAATTGCCCTGTTCAAGGGCCAGAAAATTAGAAAAACTTTGCATAATTACGAGTGGTGGTTTGTGGTCAGTGATGTTGTTCAGGCGCTCACCGATACGCCTAATCCATCCGACTATATCAAGAAATTTAGGCTAAGGGATGAGGAATTAAACAAAGGGTGGGGACAAATTGTCACCCCCCTTTGGGGAGAGACAGCCGGCGGTCGACAGCAGGGGAAGAAAATTGTCAGCAAGGGGAACTTTTTGTCTAGATCAAGGAATCAAAAGTTGTTACCGGAGTAATGGTAGATACAAATGCGAAGTAAAGTTAATAGCGAAGAAAATTTTGTATGATGAAGCCGCTTACGAAAAAAATCATCCTTGTAATCGCGATAGGGGGCTTGTTAGTAGCAGGTTTTGTTGCTATAAGTATTTTGCCTACCTTTTTGTTCGGCGTAGGCATGAGTCGGACAGCAGAAAAAGATAAAAAATTTTTCGAGGAGTACGAGTATCTTTTTGCTTCGACCACCAATGAAGCAATAACAACCAGGAATCCAGAATTGTGCACAAACTTGATTCATTACAAATACTTTTTCACTGATATGGGTTGTGATTCCTGTTTTAGCAGATATTATCGAAACGAATGTCTTGAGAAATATAGAAGTAACTATCCCGAATCATCGGTCTGCCAATTTTTTTCTCCAGCCACAGAAACTCCTGGTTTTACTGACCAGTGTAAAGACGCAGCTCCTCAACCAATGGAACGAGAGCTACCACCGCCGAGCAAACCCGTGCCGCCTATTGTTGGTGAAGTATGTGACGGAATTGATAACAATGGCGACGGGAAAATAGATGAAGGATTCGATCGCGATGGTGATGGTATAAAGGATTGCCATGATAACTGTGCGGATGTATATAATCCGGCTCAGGATGATAGAAATGGTAATGGGATAGGGGATATATGTGATACGTTATAAAGGGATCCGGAACATAACTGCATGAAGAAGAATTTATGATTATTTCTTATACCGTCTACATCCTCCAATGCTCCGACAAAACCCTCTACACCGGTTGTACAAATAATATCGTCAAACGAGTTCGCGAACATAACGCGGGGAAGGCCGGGGCGAAGTACACGCGGGCGCGACGGCCGGTGAGGTTGGTGTATTCGGAAGTGTTTCGGACGTTAGCGCGCGGGCGGAGGAGGGAGGCGGAGATTAAGCGGATGAAGCGAGAAGAAAAAGTTAAATTAGTGCAGAAATAAAAACAGCTACAATAGCTGTTTTTTTAAGGCTCCGATAATCGGTGAAAGGGATCCTTCGCTCCGACTCAGGATGACAGTGGGAGTTAAAGGGTGCCGAGATCAAGTGTTTGATCAATCGTCATCTGCTCCACAAATTCATACGCGTGACTCACCACAATCACAGCGCCTTCGAACTCGTCCAGCGCTTTGGCTATAATAGGCAAGTGACGGAAGTTGATGTGGTTGGTCGGCTCGTCCATAATAAGGAGACCTGGTTTTTGCAGAACGAAACGCGCGTAGCAGAGTAATCCTTTTTGTCCCTCAGACAAAGCGCCAACTTTGTTTTTTAGAGTTTGAGAGGATAAAAGGAATTGCGCGGCGGTGGCGTAGATTTCTTGGTTCCATGGTTCATCCATCATTTCCTCGAGTGCCTGGTAAGCGGTTTTGTCGAAATCAAGTCCGGAGAAGTCTTGGCGGTAATAACCGACACGCGTATCTTTAGTGATTTTAGCACCAGCTTCGGTGCCGTTCGCGAGCGCGGCCAGAAAGGTGCTTTTGCCAATGCCGTTTGGGCCTTTTACCAGAAGTAATTCTTTTTTTCGCAGAGTGATAGGGG
>DATDTU010000084.1:0-8576 GCA_035290705.1 Patescibacteria group bacterium | reverse complement strand
GGCTCTTCGCGATCGCGGCCAGGTAGTCATTGAGCATCTGTTCGCGCATGGGGCACTCCTTGGCATGGTGCGGGTGGAAAGCAAAGGGATCTAGAGGACAACACCATCGTGGGTATCCTCTCTACAGTAGAGACAAAGTATTTTATCTTCACTATAGATTTAAATAGCTGTGTGTCGGGCCGAGAAGAATCTCTCGGCCCGACAGCGCCAGCTTTGACACGGAAGTTGTATTTGTGATGGGGCTTGGATCAGCCGTGGAGACGATCAGCGGATGACGTCGGTCGCCTCGTCGCCCGGCAGCTTGAGCTTGCGGTGGAGCTGGTTCGCGACCGCCTGGTCGCGCTCCGCCGCCTCGGTCTGGTGCAGGCTCTGGTGGATGGTCGCGCGCAGGGCGAGCGCTCGGGACATGCCGGTGACATCGTTCACCTGTTCGAACATCGCGATTGCCGCGTAGAGGTGGTGCATGGCGTCGACGTGGCTGTCCGTCTTCAGCGCGGCGCGCGCCATCCCGGCGAGACAGTCGCCCGCGTCGATGGCGGGTCCCACCTTCACGTACAGCTTCCACGCCTCGTTGTAGTAGCCCATCGCGACCTGCGGGAACTCCCGCATGAACGCGACGTTGCCCACGCGCCGGAGGCAGTTGGCGACGCCGAGCAGGTCGGGCTCGGGAAGGGTGCGGAACCCCTCCAGCGCGGTGCGGAACCGCTGCTGCGCCTCCGCGTAATCGCCGGCGCGGAAGGCGATGTCGCCGAGTCCACGGGTGCAGCTGGTGATCCAGCGCGCCGCGTTCGGGACCTTGTCCTGGTTCGCGTTGTAGGCGCTGATCGCCGTCGAGTACCAGTGCTTGGCATCGACGTCGTTGCCGCGGCGCACCAGGGTGTCGCCGAGGAAGCGATAGAGGTTGCCGTGCACCTCCTCGAGTCCGGCGACACCCGCCGCCACGTGCGCTGCGCCTTTGAGGTCGTCGGGGTCGCCCTCGCCCAGGGTCGAGTACCAATTGCGCAGCCCGTGGACGACGAGCACGGTGCGGCGCCGTTCGGTCTCATCGTTCGACGCGAGGCCGATCATGAGGACGTTGTGGATCTCCGTCCAGTTCGCCATGAGGAGCGCGGGGCCATCTCCGGCTTCGGCGGTGCACAGCTTGGGGCCGTGCTTCTCCGCCAGCGCGAGGAATTCTTCGTTGGTCAGCGTCATGGTGGGTCCCTTTCGTCAAACCTGCTTCCGGCAGCACTATTCCCACTTGGGAACCCACAAGCCATGTCCGGTCGGCTCGCGGTGATGAAAAACCTTTTCCTCATTCGGAAGGTGTTTTAAGTATTAGCAGCGCGAGCTTGTCGCACGTGAGAGCCCTCACCCTCCGTCCCTCTCCCACGGGGAGAGGGGAATTTGAAATAATGCCTAAAATCCCTTCCGAATGTACAACTTTCCATATGTCAAAGGGCATTTAGCAAGGAAATAAGCGCCTCCGCCAGTTGGCGGATGGCTCTTTTTTACCGTTACTAAACAGTAAAATATACCATACCTTAGCTTTTTCGTCAACTTCCTTGACCTTAGCCAAAAAAAGGGCTATACTAGGGGAGATTATTTTTAATGTTACGTATGTCAGTGAGTAGCATAAAAACCAAAACTGCTGAGCTTCGTAAGAGTCTATTGCCTCTTACCTACGAGCAAATTGGTGAATTAAAAAGTAAGCT
This sequence comes from Patescibacteria group bacterium, assembly GCA_035290705.1. GTDB lineage: Bacteria > Patescibacteriota > Patescibacteriia > Magasanikbacterales > GWA2-37-8 > DATDTU01. The sequence goes on along the minus strand of DATDTU010000084.1, from coordinate 6,882 downwards.
CGAAGATCTCAAAAAGGAAGTAGGGGAGAACACGGCTTTACAAAATATAAAAGACGCGGTTGATGGACTTTCCACCATTGCCGAAGCCGTGCAGAAAGAAGTTGAGCACCTTATTTGGGTCCGCTCCCGCGACGCCTCCGAAGAAGAAGCCGCCGAACTCGTCCCCGAAATTCCCGACGCCATCGTCGCCAAACTCGCGACCGCCCCCCTCCACAATGGCGCTCCCCGCGCTCTTCTCCAAACCAAAGCCTTCCAAGAACGCCTAAAGAAACTACAATCGTAATTCTTCATTTTTCATTCTTACTTCTTCATTTTCAATTATGTCCTACATCATCTCCGAGCTCCACGGCCAATACGGCGGCAAAATCGAAGTCGCCGAACAAATGATTTTACAATCCAAATTCGGCGGCGCCGACGCCGTGAAAGTTCAGCTCTATAGCCCGGACTTTGATCCAAAAAGTTTAAATGGCGACAAGCCAGGAGATTACTTAAGTCTCACCTTTGACGAACTCAAACATCTCCAAGAATACGCCGCCATGCTTCACATCGATTTCTTCGCTTCCTTCTTTGACGAAGAACGATTGGAATGGTGTTTAAAACTCGATTTCCCGGTTTTGAAAATTGCCAACTGGGTTTCGGTAAATAAACGTGATCTTGCTAAAAAAAGTATTGATACCGGAAAACCAGTTATCATGTCCGTTAATAACGAAATCATCACCAAAGAAGGCAAACCATTCGACGCGCCAAACGTTCATTTCCTCTACACTGAATCCCTCTACCCCGGCATGGTCGAAGAACTTCACATGCCCGATTTCAAGAACTCATTCGTGGAAGGTTTCAGCGACCCCACTGCTGGCATCACCGCTGTCACCTACGCCCTCGCGCACGGAGCCAACATTATCGAAAAGCACTTCACTCTGGAAAAGAGCTGGCAGAAGACCAAAGAGAAAGCGCACTTTGCCGCTATGACAGTAGACGAACTCCGCCAAATAAAATCGCTCGCTCGCGGGTTTGATGTGCTCACGAACAAAAAAGTATTTCAATTTGAGAGTTATACGTTTCCGAAAGAACCAAGTTACCCACATCATTCGTAAAGGTTCACGTAGGGGCGTATTGTATACGCCCTTCGCGTGAGGATCACACAAATTTATGAAAGTAAGCATCGTCGTCACTTCCTACAATTACGGTCTTTATATCGAGCGCTGTTTGCGCAGTTGTCTCAGCCAGAATTTTAATACCAAAAATTACGAGGTGATTGTAGTTGATGACGCCTCTACCGATCATACCTTATCTATAATTGAAAAATATAAAAAAACGTATCCCAATCTTCGTGTTATTACCAATGAAAAAAATGTTGGGGTCGCGGAATCGAGTAATGTTGGTATTCGAGAGAGCGTAGGACAGTTCGTGGTACGCGTAGACGCTGATGATTATATTAGCGGCAACTTCTTATTGTTTCTCAGCGAATACCTTGAAGCCAACAACGGCCTCCTTGGCGTAGGCTGTGACTATATGAAAGTAAATAACGACGAAGAGATTTTGGGCCGTTACTATTCATCCGAGTCACCCATTTCGTGTGGAGTGATGTATCGCAAAGACTTACTTGTTGAAGCCGGGTTATACAATAGTGATTTCCGTCATTGCGAAGAAAAAGAACTCCGCGCGCGCCTCGGTGAAAAATATCGTATCGACTATCTCAAAATTCCGCTCTACCGTTACCGCATGCATGATACTAACAAAACAAAGCAGGTTGATCAGGTGAAGGAGTTTGAGGAGCGGATTCAAACGCTGCATGTTAATAAGAAAGATACTGATTAATGTGCGAACTGCGAAATAATGCGAAAGTGCGAACACGGTATCCCCTCTTAGTCTCCCCTTCTGCGGAAGGGGAGAAACACGATCCTCCCTTCCGCAGAAGGGAGGGTAGGGTGGGATTTCGCTCGTTCGCTTTTCGCATGTTTCGCTCCGCCGGCTGGCGGATTTCGCATTTCGCACATACTATATATGATTGAAAATAAACACGTCATCGCCGTCATGCCCGCGCGCGGCGGATCGAAGAGACTGAAAAATAAAAATATCTACCCGATCTGGGGCGAGCCAATGCTTAGCTGGGGGGTGCGCGCTTGTCAAAAATCAAAATACATTGACAAAGTTTTTGTTTCCAGCGAAAGCGAAGAGATTCTCGAGGTAGCCAAGCAGTATGGCGCCGAACCTCTAAAGCGTCCGGAGGAATTAGCAGGGGACAAGGTTTTTAAAATGCATGCGGTAAGCCATGCGGTAAAAACCGTTGCCGAAGACAACCGCTATACCAAACCGGACATCATCGTGTGTCTGCAGCCAAATTCTCCGCAAATCAAAACCGCTGATATTGATGGAGCAATCGAGAAATTATTGAAATACAACCGCCAAGAAATATTTTCCGTAGACCAAAATTTAAACCAGAACGCCGCCTTTCGGGTGTTAACGTTTGAGGCTGTTTTTCAAAAAGATTTGAGTACCAATTGTGGAGTTTACATTGCTGAGAATGAGGATATACATACGGTGGAGGATGTGGAACGCTTGGAAAAGCAAGGTTCGCCAAAATAATTCCCCGCTCGGGCGGGGTAGGGGTGGGTTCGTTCGGATCCCTCCTAAAAAGGAGGGCGAGGGAGGTGTTGGCAACAACGTTCACCAACACACCCCGTGAGCCCCTCTTTCTAGAGGGAAATTGAGCCAACCCACCCCTGGCTGCGGCCTTCCCCGCCCAAGCGGGGACTAGCGGTGTATAAGCGAAAATAGTAAAACTATGTGTGGAATCGCTGGAATCATAACTCAAGAAAAAAGTACCCCCGGAACTGTTGAAGCCATGATCGCACGGATGAAACACCGCGGCCCTGATGATGAGGGCTTTTATTATTATAATGAAGTAGCGCTCGGGCAGAGTCGGCTTTCTATTATCGACTTAGCCGGTGGTCACCAACCGATGTATAGTTCTGACAAAAAATTAGCGCTCGTTTTCAATGGTGAAATTTACAATTACAAAGAATTGACCGCCGAGCTCGAACAGAAGGGATATACATTTGTTACCAAAAGCGACTCCGAAGTTTTGCTGCATCTCTATGAAGAATACGGAAAGGAAATGCTCGGGTTGCTGAATGGCATGTTCGCGTTCGCGATTTACAACCAAGATACCAATAAGTTGTTTGTGGCTCGTGACCGGGTGGGAGTAAAACCGTTGTACATTTTTAACCACGGTGGAACGTTTGCGTTTGCTTCCGAAATCGAAGGGTTGCGCGCGCTGCCTTCAGTCAAAGAAAAACTAACTGTTAACCATGACGCCTTGTGGCACTACTTCAGTCTACTCTACATTCCGCCGCCACTAACCATTTATAAAGAAATTAACCACCTTCCGGCCGGCCACTACCTTACCTTCCAGGACGGAGAATTAGAAATAAAACAGTATTGGCAGCTGCGTATCGAGCCGGATGAAACACTTGATTTTAAAAAGACGGTTGACGAGCTAGAGAGTTTAATCGCTTCCTCGGTACAGTTACGCATGCAAAGCGATGTACCATACGGCGCGTATCTCTCCGGTGGAGTAGATTCGAGTCTCATCGTAGGCAAAATGGCTGGTGTCTCCGATCAACCAGTTAAAACATTCACCGCCCGCGTTGTCTCAGAAGAATTTGACGAGTCAACATTTGCCGCTACCGTCGCCGAACATTACAAAACTGACCACAAGATTCTCACCGTTGAGAAAATTGATTTTTCTCTGCTCAAGAATTTGCTACCACATTTTGGCCAGCCGTTTGCCGACTCATCCATTCTGCCAACGTACCTCATCTCGAAAAAAATCCGAGAATATGTTACCGTAGTACTTGGTGGCGATGGGGGAGACGAATTATTTTCTGGTTATGATAAGTATAAGGCAGTGTTGAATACAGACGATAACGAAGTGGTTCGTCACGCCTTCGTCAATCGTGTCCCAGCCGGAGTGAAAGAAGAATTTTTTACCGATAAGTTTCAGACAAGCCTCAGCGATAAGGATACGTTTAGCTTCTTACTGCAAGACAAAGATAACAACAATTATCAAGGATACAATTTACTGCGTTTTTTGGACATGAAATTTTTCTTGCAGGGCGATATCCTGCCCAAGCTCGATAGCATGAGCATGGCCAATTCGCTCGAGGCGCGCGAACCACTGCTTGACTATCGTATTATCGAACTAGCGGAACGCTTGCCCAAATCATTTCTCATTGGCCCGGAGCGCAACAAGATCATTCTCAAAGCCATGCTTGAAAAATATTTCCCCAAAGAATTCGTGAATCGTCAGAAGGTTGGGTTTATTATTCCGGTTGCCACGTGGATCGAACAACACACCACCGCTGTTTTGGAAGCCACGCTCCCCAAAGAAATGGAAACCCTAGTAAACCGACCAGCGCTTGAGGACATGGTAGAGCGTTTTCGCCAGGGCGAAAAACAATTAGCAAATTTTCTTTTTGCCTATCTTATTTTTACGTATTGGGCTAACGAGTTCACTCCCTAAATATGCGCGAGCATTCAATGATTAAAAAAACTTTGTCATATATCAAACCGTACCCCGGGCTAACTGCCCTGGTGATCGCTTGTGCTTTCGCCGCTTCTTTTTTTGAAAGTTTTTCTTTAGCAAGCCTTATCCCCATTTTACAAAGTGTACTTGGCTCCGGTGGCTCGTGGGTGGCGGACGTCCCTCTCATCGGAAGTCTTAGCGAGTGGGCGGCACAGTTTGGGCGCGAGCGCGCCACCATGTTTTTACTTCTCGCCGCGGTAGGTCTTGTAATCGTGAAAAATATTTTTACGTATCTAAGCGCGATTACCATTAACCAAGCGAGCAATTACATTCGACGCGATTTACAACTACGCTTGTTTACCAAAGTAGTGGGCGCTCGCGCGCAATTTTTTGATAATCTGCAGGTTGGTCACCTCGTGGGGAGCATCGCCGTATACACGGAGCGCATTGCCGAATATGTGTATTCCTCTCTCTCTATTTTTGCGCAAAGCGTCCGGGTGCTGCTCTATGTAGTGCTCCTTACGCTACTCTCGTGGAAGCTGACGCTTATTGCCGCGCTCGTAGTAGGAGCGCTGTTCCCCGTTATACACCTTGTTTTGCGTCGCATCCAGCACATTGGCGGGGAATCAGCTCGAGTGGTAAGCGAACTGCACAGCCGAATGGTAGAAATGTTTGGCAATATCAGACTCATAAAGATGTTCAATACCGAGGCAAAAGAAACTGACACGTTTAAAGTCACCGTCGAAGGATTGAAGCGTACCTACATCCATACCACCCACCTGTCCAATTTATTGCGTCCCATTGCTGAGCTCATGCTCGTCATTATTATCGTCGGACTAGTAGTGGCGGATAATCTTATTTTCAAAGTAGATTTGGCGGGGTATGTGCCATTGCTCGTGGTATATCTGTATTTATTCGCCCAAGTTTTCACCCAGATCACTTCACTCAACAACGCACGCGGCAAACTGTCGCAGAATTTGGAATCCTTCCTAGCCTACGAACAAATGGTAACTGCAGCGGAACAAGCAGCATTGCCGGTGGGTAAAGAGCTGCCAGCTCGTTTTGAAAGCGCGATTGTTTTTGATCGCGTTTCGTTTGCGTATGCCCCTTCTCAACCAGTGTTGCGTGATATTTCGCTCACCATTCCGCGGGGAAAATTCGTGGCGCTCGTCGGGCCTACCGGCGCGGGTAAATCTACCATTATCAATTTGGTTTCCGGTTTGTACCGACCAACGGCCGGCGAAATTTTGGTTGATGGCGTTCCGCTGGCTGATATGCGTTTAGCTGATTGGCTCGCAAAAATTGGGTTTGTGTCGCAAGAAACCATTTTGTTTAATGATACTATTGAAAAAAATATTAGCTACGGCGCTACCACTCAAAACCGAGAGGCGGTAGTGGCGGCGGCGCGCGCGGCTCATATCCATAATTTCATCTCGTCTCTCCCCGAAGGGTACGATACGATTGTTGGCGAGCGCGGCGTTAAATTGTCGGGTGGGCAGAAACAGCGCCTCGCGATTGCGCGCGCCCTGGTGCGCCAGCCGGAAATTCTCATTTTAGATGAGGCAACCAGCGCACTTGATAGCGAAACAGAACTGGTCATCCAGGAAAATCTAAAAAATGTGGCATCGCGCACCACCGTGATTGCCATTGCGCATCGCCTTTCCACTATTCAGCGCGCCGATACCATTGTGGTAATCAACAACGGACGAATAGTTGAGCAGGGGAGTCACACAGAGTTGTTGGAGCAGAAAGGTTTTTATAGTCATTATTACTATTTACAATTTAATTCCTAAATATGTCCCATCATGATTTCACTCCCGGTTCCAACGGTTATGACAAGTTGGAAGTCAACATTATCACGCGCCACGAAGAAATAAATAAACCATCCGCGCCCCACAGCAAGGTCCGTTTCATCCGTAACCCCATTCGCGCTCTGTTCGACAAGATGCTTTTTGTGCTCGGCGTGTATCCGCGTCTCATCGACAGCGGCTGGTACCGCGCCTGGTTTTTCGAATTTGTCGACTATTGGGTAAACTGCTTGGGCGGCCGCCCGCTGTATCTCCATGATTTTTTCTTTTTGTATTCCCACTATCGAACGCGTTTTCAGGAAGTAGAAATCAAAGACCGCGCGAGCTTCGATTCACTCCGCGAGGCTTGGCAGGATCCCAAAAATATCTATGGCATATTTGGCGCGGTGTATAAATACGCCCTGTCACCGTTTCAATACTACCGTTTCAAAAAGTATCTCAAGCCAAACGCGAAGATTTTGGAATACGGCTGCGGCATCGCGCCGTTCGTGCGCGGTATGATTAACGACGGCCGGCTTGATTACCGCTACACCATTGCCGACATCG